>JAUNWC010000245.1 GCA_030540495.1 Bacteroidota bacterium | reverse complement strand
GAAAAAGCAAGAAGAAAGTTTTTTTGGTTGCCAACAAAGTAGATACCTATCAAAAATCTCTTACTACCCCCGAATTTTATTCTCTCGGTTTGGGAGAAATTTATAGTATTTCGGCTGCTAATGGTAGCGGAACAGGAGAACTTTTGGACGAATTGGTCAAAGATTTTACTACAGAGGAAAACTTTATTGACCCTGAGGCTGAATTGCCTCATTTGGCAGTAGTAGGAAGACCAAACGTTGGAAAATCTTCTTTTATCAATATGATTACCGGACAACAAAGAAATATTGTCAAAGACCTTGCTGGCACCACAAGAGACAGCATCAATACTCGCTACAATCTTTTTGGTTTTGATTTTATTTTGGTTGATACCGCAGGACTTAGAAAAAAGAATGCCACCAAGGGAAATATAGAATTTTATTCTACTATGAGAGCAATTCGTAGCATCGAAACAAGCGATGTGTGTATAGTCATTGTTGATGCCTCTGAGGAATTTTCCGCTCAAGACTTGAATATATTTTCTCTTTGCGAAAGAAATAACAAAGGAATAGTTTTGGTTGTCAATAAGTGGGACAAGGTTGAAAAACAAACCAATACCATGAGAGATTATGAGGCAAGAATTAGACAAAAGATTGCTCCTTTTTCCGATGTTCCCATAATATTTACTTCGGTTATAAATAAGCAAAGAATATTTAAGGTTTTGGAAGAGGCTCGTGCGGTTTTTGAAAATCGTAAAAAACAAATACCTACAAGCAGACTTAACGAAGACTTATTGCCTGTGGTTAAAGAGCAAAATCCACCACCAGAGTACAAGGGCAAAAGAGTTAAGGTCAAGTACATAACTCAACTAAAAACACCTTATCCTCAATTTGTTTTCTATTGTAATCTGCCTCAGTATGTTAAGCAAGATTATCTAAGATTTGTAGAAAACAAAATAAGAAAACTCTACAATTTTAACGGAGTACCTATAAAAATATATTTTAGAGAAAAATAAAAAAAAGTATTTTTCATACAGGTTTTGATAGGTTTTATAGGTTAGCATAAATTGTAATAGGTTGGAAGCAAAAACCTCATATAAGTTAGCATAAAATGTAACGGCTTTGCCCTAATAGGTCAGCCTCAGGCTGTGCTTTGCCTTCCTATGCTAACCTATTATAACTTATTATAACCTATACTAACCTACCAAAACTTATAAATACCTACCTAAATTTATCCACACCTTCTTATATATCAAAAAAAAGAATTATCTTTGCACTGTTAATTCATTAGGGGTGCTTATAAGAAATAGGCTGAGATTATACCCTTTGACAAGTTCGATAATGCGAATTTAGGAAAAAGTACATTCTCCCTTTTCTTTTTAAAAAGTTTCTCCTGATTATAAAAAGAATATATCAATGAAAGTAAGAGTAAATAACAGAGAGAAAATTGTTCCCGTTGGTTGCACAGCAAAAGAATTGGTATCCATATTAGGAATAAAAGAAAACGACCCAATAGCCCTTGCCATAGGAGAGCAAGTATTGAAAGAAGAGCAGTGGGAGGCTACAACTCTAAAAGATAATGACAAGATTACTATTATAAGAGCAACATGCGGAGGTTGATAGGCATTACACCCGAAAATCTTGTTTTTAGAGAGAAAGAAAGAATAACCAACTTTATAAGAAGTGGTTATATAAGTTATTTTCATATTCGCAAACCTTCTTTTTCTGAGCAACAAATGCGAGAATACCTTTCCTCTTTTCCAAAGGATGTAAGGGAAAAACTTTCTTTGCACGATTTTCATTCTCTTGCCTTTGAATTAGGAATAGGAGGAATACATATCAATAAAAGAAATCCTGTTTTAAAAGAAGAATACAAGAAAAAAAGAATTTCAGTCTCTTGCCACAGCATAGAAGAAGTAAAAGAGTGGAAAGGTAAATCGGAATATGTTTTTCTTTCTCCTATTTTTGACAGCATAAGCAAAGAAGGATATAAGAGTAAATTTTCTTCTGAGGAGTTAAAGCAATACTTTAAGGAAAGAGTCTTAGATAGTAAAGTAGTGGCACTTGGAGGAATTACAAAGGAGAATATAGAAGAATTGGAGCAAATAGGATTTTCTTCTTGTGCATTGTTGTCTTCGCTTTGGCAATTGCCAAAAACAATGTTTATCTCCCCCAACAAATCAAGTAAAGAAATCTTAGAAGAAAGCAAGGCAGTATTGCAGAGCGGTATAAGGTTTATTCAACTAAGAATGAAACAAGGCACGGATGAACAAATAATTAAAGTGGCAAGAATACTTCGCTCGTTGTGTGATAAATACAACGCTATTCTTACCATAGATGATAGAATAAATTTATTGGAGACAAATCTTTTTGACGGAGTGCATTTAGGCAAAAATGATATGCCACTAACACAGGCAAAGCAAATAACACAAAATAAATATCTGCTTGGTGCCACTTGCAATACAATAGAAGATGTAAAAAAAGCAATGGAAAGCAAGGCAGATTATTTGGGAATAGGTCCTTATAGATACACAACTACAAAACAAAATCTTGCTCCTATTCTTGGCTTAAAGGGATACAAAGAAATAATAACATATTTTAAAAAGACCAAAAAACATATTCCTTTTTACGCCATAGGAGGAATAGAAACAAAGGATTTGCAGGAACTAAAAAGGATAGGAGTTTTTGGCATAGCCCTATCGGGTACAATCTCTAATGCCAACAACAAAGAACAAACAATAAAAGAAATAATAACAGAATATGTGTAAAGAAATAATTAATAAAAATAATATAATTTTATTACAGGGTGATTGTTTGAACGAAAATAACTTTACAACTCCATTTGCAGATTTAATTGTTACATCTCCTCCATATAATGTTGGTATTGAATATAATTCAAATAATGACGAGTTATCCTATGAGCAGTATTTGGAATTTTCTCGCAAGTGGATAAGAAATTG
>JAUNWC010000244.1:1546-2986 GCA_030540495.1 Bacteroidota bacterium | reverse complement strand
TGCAAAGATAAGAAAAATAACTAAATCAAACAAAGGGAAGATTAAAAATAAATATCCCTTTGACCTTGATTGATTTGGCATAGATTGTCTTCTATTTTTGGTATTAGTTGCTTTTGGTCATACTCCTGCAACATTTGTTTTATAAGTTTTTCTCCTTTTTCTTTGGTTTCTTGGCTTGCGAAATCGTTTAGATATTCTTGAAAAGTAAAAATAGCATTTGGCAAACAATATTGCTTAATCAAGCCGGGCTTAGCCAAATCCATAAAATCCTCTCCTACTCTACCCTTGCGATAACATCCCGTACAAAAAGAAGGAATATATCCCTCGTCTATAAAAGAGTTGATAACATCTTCCATACTTCTTTCATCGCTAAGTGAAAATTGGGAGCCGGTGTGTTGCTCTTTGGTTTCTGAATAAGCACCTGGATTGGTCTTACTGCCTGCACTTATCTGACTGATACCATAGTTGATAAGTTCGTTTCTCATCTTTGCTCCCTCACGAGTAGAAAGTATCATTCCCGTATAAGGCATTGCTATTCTTATTATGGCAACAAGTTTTTTAAAGTCCTCATCGCTTACTTTGTTAGGTATATGTTCGCTGTCCGGAGCACCTATGGCAGGCTCCATCCTTGGCACACTGACAGTATGAGGCCCTACTCCATAACAATCTTCCAAATGTTTGGCATGCTCTACCATAGCAAGCACCTCAAACCTATAATCTCCCAATCCTAACAAAGCACCTATTCCAACATCATTTATACCTCCCTCTTGCGCCCTGTCCATTACGGTTAATCTATATTCATAATTGGCTTTTGGAGTACCCGCAGGGTGAAAACGTTTATATAATTCAGCATCATAAGTTTCCTGAAAACAAACATAAGTACCTATTTTCTGCTGATGTAGTTTGTGAAAATCTTCCACCTCCATAGGAGCCAATTCTACATTTATTCGCCTTATATAATCTCTTCCGTTGTGTTCTTTTACAGCATAAACTCTACGTATAGCCTCGCACATATAATCAGTATCGTTTTTGCGGTTTTCTCCACAGATAAGCAAAACCCTTTTATGCCCCTGTTTTAGCAAAGAAGAAGTCTCGTGCTCTATCTCCTCCATAGAAAGAATTTTTCTTTCTATCAAATGATTATCCTTGCGAAAAGAACAATAAGTACAATTGTTGCAACAAACATTGCCCGTGTAAATAGGAGCAAACAAAACCAAACGTTTGCCATAAATTGCCTCTTTTACTCTATGGGCAACATTCATTATTTTTTGTATATCCTCATTGTTTTCTACTTTTAACAAAGTTGCCACTTCTTGTAAGGAAAGCCCCCTTAGTTTCAAGGCATTGTTGAGTATCTCGTTTAATTCTGTTTGTCTTGGAGCATTGCCTTCCAAAAGAGTGTATAATTTATCTCTATTTATGAAATTCTTATTGCGATTT
>JAUNWC010000244.1:0-1536 GCA_030540495.1 Bacteroidota bacterium | reverse complement strand
AACTTTTTTATAGACTCTTTTCCTTTTTTGCAAAAGATAAAAAGGAAAAGATATTTTGTTATATAAGGAAAATCCACTACCTTTGCAAACTGAAAGAGTATTCTACATAAATAAGTATTAAAGGAATAAAAATCATATATTTTCGAAATGAATAAGAGTAAATTAGGAATTGATTTCAACAAAGTTGCTCGTGGAAAACAATTGGCAAAAAACATTTCTGATGAGGTGGAGAATTTTGCTAAGGATTATTCCACAGTAACTTGCGAGAGAACTATTTGCAGATTGTTAGGAATAGACGGAGTGGATAACAACGAGGTGCCTTTACCAAATGTTGTAGTAGATTTCATAAAAGAGAAAGGTAGATTGAACGATGGTATTATGTACATTATGGGTAATGCTGTGGCTCAAACCAAACTTTCTCCAAACGAAATAGCAGAGCAAATCTCCTTAGGAAAATTGGATATTACCACCCTGCCCGTTGTGGATGAAAAAGAGGCAAGAGAAAGTTTGCAACCATATATCAACGCCTCTTTGAAACAAATCATAGACCGCAGACGCAAGCGTGAAAACTATATAGACACCATAGGCGAAGGAGAAAAACCTTACCTATATATCATAGTGGCAACGGGAAATATATACGAGGACGTTATACAAGCACAAGCCGGAGCAAGACAAGGAGCAGATATCATAGCCGTTATTCGTACCACAGGACAGAGCCTTTTGGACTATGTACCATATGGAGCAACCACAGAAGGATTTGGAGGCACATTTGCTACTCAAGAAAACTTCCGCATAATGCGTAAAGCCTTAGATGAGGTTGGCGAAGAGGTTGGTAGGTATATACGTCTTTGTAACTATTGCTCAGGACTTTGTATGCCAGAAATAGCCGTTATGGGAGCCTTAGAGGGTTTGGACGTTATGCTAAACGATGCTTTGTATGGTATTTTGTTTAGAGATATAAATATGAAGCGTACCCTTATAGACCAATTCTTTTCTCGTATAATAAACGGATATGCTGGTATTATTATCAATACAGGAGAGGATAATTATTTGACCACTGCCGATGCTTTTGATGAGGCTCACACAGTTTTGGCTTCTGATTTTATCAACGAGCAACTTGCCTTTGCAGCGGGTATGCCTGAGGAACAAATGGGTTTGGGACACGCCTTTGAAATGGACCCACAACTAAAAAATGGTTTTCTTTACGAGTTGGCACAAGCACAACTTATAAGAGAAATATTCCCTAAGGCTCCAATCAAATATATGCCTCCTACAAAGTTTATGACGGGTAATATTTTTAAAGGACAAATACAAGATGCCCTATTTAATCAGATAGGTATAATGACACACCAAGGTTTGCAACTTTTGGGTATGATGACCGAGGCTATTCATACACCTTTTATGTCCGATAGATATGTTTCCATAGAAAATGCAAGATATATATTCAACAATATGCACGATTTGGGAGACGATATAGAATTTAAGGAAGGTGGTATTATGCAAACAAGAGCAAAAAAAGTTCTTGACGATGCGGTA
>JAUNWC010000243.1 GCA_030540495.1 Bacteroidota bacterium | reverse complement strand
CTCTTATTTTGAACAACCTCAAATATCGGGCGCTGAGATAATTTCTGGTCCTTATACAAGCAAAAGTTCCTCTAATATAAACGGCAGAGAGTCTTATTCAGGTACATATACCTTAATACTAAAACCAACACAAACAGGCACTATTACTCTTTCTCCTGCAAAGATAAGGGCGGGTAATAAAACCTGCATCTCACAAGGAGTAAGCATAGAGGTAAGAAATAGAGGAAATTTTTCTACTCAAAATTATGCTCGTAGTCAAAACAGCACATCTTACCCTCAGCAATTATCAACACCTAAGACAGAGGAAAATACCAAAATAGACAACAACTCCATATTTATAAGAGCCACAACAGATAAAAATTCCATAGTAAAAGGTGAGGCAATTTTTGTTTCTGTAAAATTATATATTTTGGAGTCTTCGGGGGTACAAACAGAGGATTATAGCATGGATAAAATGCCAAATTTCTATGGATTTGAGATAGCGGAAATAGACTTAAAAGATAAATCACACTACACTACAGAGATATACAACGGCAAAAAATACAAAGTTGCTACATTGGGAGAAATCATTGCCTTTCCTTATGCTACGGGGGAATTAAGCATTCCAAAAATAGAGGTAGATGTTCTGCTAAGAATACCTGCGAGAACAAATTTTTCCAATACGGGAGATGCTTTTATAGATAGTTTTTTTCAAAATTCTATACTTTCCTATAAAAATGCAAAAATACATCTGCAAACCAATGAAATAAAGATAAATGTAGATAATTTGCCACAACCTATGCCTCATAACTTTATGGAAGGAGTAGGAAAGTTTGCTTTGTCTTCTGTGGTTTCGGCTGACGAGGTTAGGGCGTATGATGGTTTTTATTTGATTTATACCATAGAGGGCGAGGGTAATTTGTCGCAAATAACATCCTTGCCAATAAAGTTGCCCGAAAGTTTTCAAACCTCTACACCAGAAATAATAGACAATATAGAAACCTCCCACAAGGGACTAAGCGGTAGCAGAACATTTAGATATTTGGTTATACCTTCGGATACAGGAAATTTTGTTATACCCAAATTGACAATATATTACTATGACAAAACAAACAAGGAATACAAACTTTTGGAAAGTGAGGAGTTTGGTATTTATGTAAGCAAATCAAATGTAAGTGGAGAATATGCCAAACAATTGGAGCAAAGAGCAAAATATAGGAATATGTCCATAGTGCCTACAAAAGACTTTGCAACAAAAAAGGAAGCAAAACATATATTTGATAGGATAAGTATATATATTATTTTGTTGGTTTTGATAATCTTTGCTGTTGTTGGTATAGGTTTGTATTCTAATAGAATAAAAAACTTGTCAAACCCCTCTGATAACAAGAGCAAGCAAGCCTCAATTGTGGCAATCAAACGATTGAAAAAAGCAAAATCTTTGTTGGACAATAAGGAATATGATGATTTTGAAGGAGAAATAACCTCTGTGCTTTGGACTTACTTATTAGATAAATTTAAGATTGAGAAATCTAAATTTACAATAGAAGACTTGTCAAAACAACTTATTAAAGAAGGTATTAGCACTTCTATTGCAGAAAAACTGACAGATATATTTAACCGTTGTTTGTATATGCGTTATTCTCAAGACAATGGAGATAATAATTACAATGATATATACCAAGATACTTTGCAAATCATAACTTCTATGGAAGAAGAAACAAAACAAAATAACACCCCAGAGCCTCAGATGGACAATAATATAATAAGTATGGGAAAAAAGGGACTTAGCATTTTCGTTTTTATTTTATTGACTTCTTGCTCGCTTAACCTTTTTGCAAATACTGAGAAAAAAAATATACCTCTTAATGAGCGAGAGTTATGCCTTAGGGCAGAAGAGTATTTTAAGAACAAAGATTATGCTAATTCTATTCTATATTATGAAAAGGCTCTGAAACTTTCTCCTAACAATGAGAATATAAAATTGAATATAAACATAGTTCGCTCAAGACTTATAGGAGATTGTTATATAATGCCTGATTTTTTGCTTGTAAGAGTATTTAGATATTTTGCAGGATGTGTGTCTTTGATAGGCTGGGCGGTACTGACTATAATACTATGTGTTTTGGTTTGTCTTTCTTTTTGTTTTTATAGATTTTCCAACAAAAAAATACTATGGTTCTATGTTTGTCTTGTTTGCTTTGTGTTATTTGCGTTTTCGTTGAGTTTGGGAATAACTCGGCAACATATTCAAAACAATACAAACAACGCCATAATAATGGAAAATGATATAAAATTAAAAACCTTTAAGCAAGAAAACTCCAAGGATGTACTCTCTTTATATAAGGGACAAAAAATAACAATAATAGAAGAAGAAAAAACATGGTTGAAAATACAGACTGAGGATAAGAGAGAGGGATATATTAACAACCATGGATATAAACGTATATAATTATGAATAGAGAAAAGAAAGAAGATTGCAATACCTCAGAGGCAAGAGTATTGTCCATAGAGGGAAATAAAATATCTCTTATGGTGGAACAAAAAGAAAGTTGTACTGCCTGTGCCGCTGCCTCTTTGTGTGAAAAGACTTCCAAGTCGGGCAAAAATCTTGATATCATACAAGCCAATGCAAAAGATTTTTATGTAGGAGAAAAAGTTCTTTTGAATGTGCCTCAAAGCAAAATATACAAGGCTATATCCTTGGCCTTTGTCTATCCTTTGCTGATTATAGCCATGATATGTTTGCTTGGTTCTTATTGCTTAAAAGTACAAGACACTTTGGTGGTACTTGCCTGCATAGTAGGTATTGCTACTTATTACCTTACACTATACTTTTGTAGGCACAAAAAATATTTCAATTTCTCTTTGTTTATTACCAAAATAGTCTAAAACGAGCAATAGAAAAAAGTTTAGAATAGAATTATTTCATAGCAAAAAATTATATAAAATATTTGTATGTAAATTTTTTTATGTACTTTTGCCTTTCAATATGTATGTGTTATAAAAA
>JAUNWC010000242.1 GCA_030540495.1 Bacteroidota bacterium | reverse complement strand
TTTAATATTGTTATTCTTTCATATTGCTAATAATTCTCTGTATAATCTATCTTTTTCTATTGGCACCACTCCTACATACTCGCAAACCAAACCACCAGCAAGGTTGCTTATCTTTGCTATTTCTTCGTTAGGGAGTTGTAGAGCCAAACAAAGACTTGCTACACTTATTACAGTATCGCCTGCTCCTGATACATCTGCTATTTTTCTAACGTTGGCAGGCAGATGTTTTATATCGGCTTTTGCTTTGCTATAGTCGGCAAAAAACACTCCGTACTCACTCAAAGTAATAAATATTTTTTCTATTCTCTGTTTGCTATGCAAAAGCAAAGCCGCATCAGATAAATTATCCAAAGAAGGAGTGGAAAACTCTATTTTCAATCCCTCTTTCAATTCTTTTAGATTTGGTTTAAAAAGAGTTACTTCCCTATACAAGGAAAAATTTCTGTGCTTAGGGTCTACGCAAGTCGGAATTTCCTTTGCTTTTTCTATAACTTTTTTTATCAAGTTTTTTGTTATTACTCCCTTATCATAGTCTTGAAAAATAATTACATTTATTTCTTCTTTCTCCATAATAGACAATACCCTATCTATCAATATACTCTCTTCCTCAGCGTTAAGGTATTCTGTGTTTTCATTATCCACTCTAAGCATTTGAGCATTGTTGCCTATTATGCGAGTTTTTATGGTAGTAGGACGAAATTTACTTTTTATTATGTTTTCTCTCGTCATATTTTCCTCTTGCATTAGTTGCAAAAATGTTTGTCCGTTAGAGTCTTCGCCTACTATGGAGCAAAGAATAGGATTTGCCCCCAAAGCCTTTATATTCAAAGCCACATTGCCCGCTCCTCCCATTCGGTTTTCTATCTTATTTACACTGCATATAGGCACAGGAGCCTCAGGCGATATTCTTTCCACTTTGCCCCATTGATAAGAATCTATCATTACATCGCCTATAATCATTACATTCAAATTGCAAAACCTTTGGAAAATATTTTTGTAGTCCATGCTTTTTATAGTCTTTTCTTATTTTTACATACTAATCTCTCCCCTTAGAGAAGTTTCCAAAAGAAGTTTCTGCTCCTGCTGGTTGGAGAAATTACCCAAAACAAACATCATTTTTGTTAAAGCCGCCTCTGTGGTCATATCTTTTCCACTAATAACTCCCAATTCTTTTAGAGTATAGCCTGCTTCATAATGTCCCATCTCCACTTTTCCTGCCTTACATTGAGTAACGTTCAAAACCTTTACTCCCTTGTTTATTATTTTTTCCAAACTATAAAGAAAATCTTTGTTTGTTGGAGCATTGCCCGAGCCATAGGTTTCCAATATCATACCCTGTAAGTTTTCTATTTTTCCTATAGCCTCAAAATATTCTTTGCTTATGGCAGGATGTATCTTTGCTATTACAACATTGTTGCAAAGTTTATCATAAACCTTTAAAGACAAAGATGTTTTTGGCAAAATAATATGCTGTTTGTAAGAAATATTAATGCCAACTTTTGCCAACGAAGGCAAATTGCCCGAATAAAAAGCCTCAAAATACTCTGCGTTTATTTTAGTGGTTCTATTGCCTCTAAACAGTTTGTTATCAAAGAAAATACATACTTCCGGAATTTCTACTTCGTTGTTTGCCGCTATTTCTATGGAGGAAATAATATTATCTCTTCCATCTGTGCGTATCATACCAAGTGGTAGTTGTGAGCCGGTAATGATAATGGGTTTGGAAAGATTTTCTATCAAAAAACTAAGAGCCGAAGCAGTGTAAGACATTGTATCTGTGCCGTGTAGTATAACAAAACCATCATAGTTTGAGTAATTTTGTTTTATATATGAGGCAAGTTTTAGCCATACCTCTGCATTCATATCCGAAGAGTCTATAATAGGATTGAATTGAAAGGTATCTATATTGCAATTAAGTTTTCTAAGAATAGGAAGCACCTCATATATTTTTTGCATATCAAAAGGACGCAAAGCCCCAGTCTTGTCGTCTTTTACCATACCTATGGTGCCACCCGTATAAATCAAAAGTATATTTTTCATTTTATTTCTTTGCAATAGAACAATTTCTTATTAGTTTGCAAATTTACATATTTTTTTTGCTTAAAGAAATAAAAAGCCCTTTTACTTTTTATATACTAAAAAGGAATAAAATGCGTTTTTCTTTTTTGTGGTAAATAAAAATAAACTTAGAATTTTATGAATAAGAAATACCTTGAAGTATGTTGTTACTCCATAGATTCTTGTCTTATAGCACAAAAAGGAGGAGCAGATAGAGTGGAGTTATGTGCTAATATAACAGAAGGAGGTACAACCCCCGATTATGCAACCATAGTTTATGCCAAAGACCTGTTGAAAATAGATACAATGGTAATGATAAGACCAAGGGGAGGCGATTTTCTTTATTCAGAAACAGAGTTTGCCCTTATGCAAAAGAATATACAACTTTGCAAGACAATAGGAGTAAAGGGTGTGGTTCTTGGTCTATTGACCGCTGAGGGCAATGTGGATAAAGAAAGAACAAAACTTTTGGTGGAAATGGCAAGTCCTATGGAGGTATGTTTTCATAGGGCAGTGGATATGGCAAGGGATTATTTCCACGCCATAGAGGATATAATAGATTGTAATTGCAAAAGAATACTCACCTCAGGGCAGAGAAATAAAGCCATAGAGGGTCTGCAAAATATTTCTCAGGCACAAAATCTTTATGGCAAACAAATAGAAATAATGGCGGGGAGTGGAGTAAATGAAGAAAATGTAAAAGAAATTTATGACTTATCGGGTATAAGTAATTTTCACTTTTCGGCAAAGAAAACTATAAATGGCAATATGAAATTTAGACAACCTGCTGTTAGTATGGGAAGCGAATTTATAGACGAATACTCCCTTGTAGTTATGGATATAAACAAAGTAAAACAAGTTAGAGAAATATTAGATTTTAAGTTGTAAGAGGTTGGAGGCATTAGCCTGTTTTATAGGTTAGCATAGGTTAGC
>JAUNWC010000241.1 GCA_030540495.1 Bacteroidota bacterium | reverse complement strand
ATTACTTTATGGGTGCTTATGCCTTTGGAGTTTTGTACTTTTAGCAAGTAGGAGCCTTGTGGATAGTGTTGCAAGTCTATTTTGTAGTTATAAGCCTTAGTATCTTTTTCTTCCAAAAGTTTGCCACTCTCATCATACAAGAATATTTTCTCCATCTTATAACCGCTATTTATATTTACCTCATTCTTTGTAGGGTTAGGAAAAACTCTAACCGCTTCTAAATTATTTACACCCTCTGAAAGAGAAACATTGGTATCACCTCCACTTAAACTATCCGCAAGAATAGGAAATAGGTATAATGCTGTAACCACTGTATCATTAGGATTATATGATGTATTACCATAATGATCTAATATATACACCCATTCCATTGGTTCTCCATCGTCTATTTGCTTTAAGGAAGATATTAATGGATGTAAATCTGTTCCGGGTGAACATAATTTGCTTCCTAAAACCATACCTCCTATTCCGAGATGAAACCGTTTCACTTGACATTCTGTATTGATAGTGTCGGGGGTATGAAAAACAACATAAAACTTACCTGATATTGTTAATGGTTCATCAAACAGAACTTCTGTATAATGAGGGGTCTCAAACATAAATCTATAATTGGTATCAGAAACATCTACAGAACGTAATATATTGGTAAGAGTGGAATCTCTAATTTCATAATACCACCTATAACAATCAAAAACACTACCATACGTAGAATCTCGACCACCATGGAATGCATAGCCGGAGATTCCCGCAATAGTTATAGGTGTATCTACCTTGTAAGGCTGTGCAAAATCATATAGCAAATTATAGGGGTAATATCTTAAATCGGTTTCATGCCAAGGTCCAGTTCCATAATCTAATACGTCTCTTGTAAAGATTGCCTTTGAAGTAACTAATGCATCTAAATCTAATGCTTGGCTACTACAACAATAGTTCAATAAATACCTATCTTCATATTGACGCATATTTAAACTATCCTCATCACAAAAAAACGGATAAAAAAAACATTGTGATTTTACACTTATCACTGTGCATAACATTGCACAGAAAAAAATAATCTTCTTCATTTTTTTATTGCTTTAAAAAGGTTTATAATTTTTTAATCAGAACAAATTTTTATATATTGTCTTTGTGAAGACAAAAAAGAGCCTGAACTAACACTACTTGGTATAGGATTAGGTGAATAGGTTATGCTTCCGACAAGTTGAGGAGGGTTAAAATAGACTTTGGTCTCATAATTTACATAACATTGAGAACCTGAAACATCTATTCTTCTATCAAACCAATATAATTCACTATTACCGGACAAAACTCCTCCTACCATATAATAATATCTATCATACCTTGTAATACTATTCAGTATATCTTCCCCATCTGTGTTGCTATTTGGTAATAGTATTTCAGAAAGATAACCATTTGTTTCCCACACATTTATTTTATGTATAAAATCAGTATATTTATAATTGCCAGATGGCACATTGGAATAATCATCCCCAAATTGCCCATTGATTAGAAGGTGCATCGTTTTATCGTATGGCATATATACCATATCTTTTACGTATGGCTTACCATCATTTGGAATTATTTGTGTTGAATATAAATTAAAGTTATCCAAATCTATATTAAATAAAGCTATAGGATAACCTAAACTTGGCGAATTTAATTGGTCTATACAGGTAGCAACCATAACGTTAGGACTACCTTCTATCCATTCTATAAGATAACTTGCTTTGTTATACTCAGGTAATCTACCTAATAAATCTCCTGTTGCTATCCCTCCGTTTGCAAATTCAAACATTCTACTTTGACAGTTAGATATATTTACTTTTTGATGCTTCATTACCCCAAAATACTTATATGGATATGTTATATCAGAAAAAACAACTGCAATATATTCTTTTGTTTGAGTTAGATTTTGAAGTCTAAAAGGTGTTTCATAAACATCATACGTCCCCGTGTTGTTCCACACATTATAATCTATAAAACTATAATTTTGAGTACTTGTTTCATAGCCCAATGCAACAACTTTTGGCTTTTCATTTGTCGGGTCAACAAACACCTCCAAATTATAGACTACACCCACAGTAGGTAATCTCTCATAGTCAAAGTTTCCAGAGTTGAAAATATCATCTAATGTTGCCCACGCTATAAAACCATTGCTACCATGTTCCCCGCAAAAATAAACATAATTATCAAAATACTTGAAGTCATATACCATGAAACCTGGTGAAGTATTTCCCAACTCTATATAATCACTACCCTCTTTTGTCTTAACAAAAGTACTTCCGATTGAGTTTAGATTTTGTAATGACGTGAGCATATACTTATTACTAATCCTTTCCACTTTTACAAACTCTGGCTTGGCTTGAAGGCTACGGACATACCTTTCTGAACTTGCGTTAATTCCTTGCATCTGAGCATAACCTTTACTACAGATAAACAATAATACTAAGGGAATTAACAGAAAATAATTTTTCTTCATAATTACGTTTTTTTAATTAATAATTTACTTATATCGCCACAAAATTATAAAAAAAATTATTACCAACCAAGAAAAAAGAGAAAAAAATATAAAAAAAATTGAATTTGGTGGTTGGAGACCAAATTTGTTTGGTAGGTTATAATTAGGTTATCATAGGTTGGAGGCACAGCCTCCTTTTATAAGACGCATAAGCGTATGACAAAAAGTAATGGCTTTGCCCAATAAAAACAGGCTGTGCCTGTGGCTTTGCCCTCCTATAATAACCTATGCTAACTTATAGGAGGCTCTGCCTCCAACTTATGCTAACCTATAAAAAACGATAATTGCCAATTAAAACTCAAATTTGACAAACTTTGCTTGATTATCAGCGACTTAGCCTTTTTTAAAAGGGCTTTTTCGGGCTTTTTTGCTGAAAAACAGCGATTTATGAGAATTTTTCTTGAAAATTTTTAATTTTTTCTTCGTTTCAGGAAAATGAATCTTGCTTTCGTTGGAACGAATCTTGCTTTCGAGAAAATAAAACGA
>JAUNWC010000240.1 GCA_030540495.1 Bacteroidota bacterium | reverse complement strand
ACCTAAAACTATTTATAAATAAGAGTAGAAAAATTATTAATATCAAATATTTCTGAAGCCACAGAAAGAATATCCTCGGCATGTATGTTGTCTATATCCTCAAAGGTTTCGGAAATATTTTGTACTCTATCATAGTTAAGCAAAGATTTTCCCATAGACAACATTTCTTCCCTATTATAGTCGTTTTGTATGGATATTTGTCCTTTAAGTTGCTCCTTTGCTTTGTGAAGTTGTGACTGAGTTAGACGCTTATTTACAAACTTTTGCAACTCCTTATTTATCAAAGATATGGTTTTTTCTATATATTTTTCTTCCGTACCCGCATAGATTTGAAACGCTCCATTATCCCTATATGCACTATAAGAAGATTCTATTAGATATGTAAAACCATATTTTTCTCTTATATGCATATTTAAGGCGGAGTTCATTGCTGAAGAGCCCAAAATATTATTTAACAAAGAAAAAGCCACTTTCTTTTCGCAAGTATAATCATAGCAAGGACATCCATACATAATATGGGCTTGATAGGTGTCTTTTTTTTGTTCTTTGTATTGAGGTGAGTAGGTATATTTTTGTTTTAAAGGCAAAAGTTGAGTGTTTTTTTCTATGTATCCAAAATGCTTCTCTATCAAACGAGTCCATTTTTCAAAATCTATATTGCCAACAGTGGAAACTACTATTTTGTTGGTTGCCCAGTTTTGTTTGATAAAGTTTCTTACTTGCTCAGAAGTAAAAGAGCGAACTCTATCAGGAGTTCCTAATATCATTCTGCCCAAAGGAGTATTGCCAAAAATCATAGCCTCAAAGTCATCATAAATAAGTTCCATAGGACTATCATTATAAGAATTTATCTCCTCAATGATAACAGATTTTTCTTTTTCCAACTCCTTGTCTGGAAAAACAGAATTAAAAACAATATCAGACAACAATTCCGTTGCTCTATTATAATATTGTGTCAAAAAAGTAGCAAAAACAACGGTCTCTTCCTTTGTGGTAAAAGCATTTAACTCCCCTCCTACTCCGTCTATACGAGAAAGTATTTTGGAAGAAGTTTTATCCTTTGTTCCCTTAAAAATACAATGTTCTATAAAGTGTGCTATACCGTTTTCTTCTTTTTTTTCGTTTCTGCTCCCAACATCTATGGTTACTCCAAGGTGGGCAACATTGGAATCCGTATGTCTATGCACAAGCCTTATAGCATTGCTAAGAGTATGAAAATTGTAAGGATATATTTTTTCTTTTTTCATTATAGAAACAAAGAGAACTATGCATTAAGTATTTATACATAGTTCTCCTTTATTTATTTTTATCGAGAAATTACATAGTAAGAGCCACCCATTTTGTTCATCATAGATTGCATTAGGTTGTTGGCCTCTTGCAAAGTACGTCTTGAACCATAACTAACATAGTAGATAGGTGAGCCATTTTTGATTTTAGAAAGCACATAACTATCATAACCCAAAGACTTTGCCTTTCTAACAGCAGTCTCCGCTTTTTGTTTGGAATCAAAAGTACCTCCTACTACATCAAAACCAAGTTTAGAGTGATTTTGTACCAAAACAGGAGTATTATCTTCCACCGGTTTAGGTTGAGTATTTGTTTCTGTCTCTGTGGCTTTCTTTTGTTTTGTAGTAGCCGTGGCTTTTCTTATTGGTCGGTTGTTTGTAGGCTTATTGACAGACTCGTGGTCTAATACCTCCTCTTGCAAAACCTCTGTAGGAGATACCTCCATAGGCTCCTCTAATTTTTGCTCTGTGTTAGTTGCTATTGGCTGTGAGGCAGGCTTAACTTCCTTTTGTCTAACAGGTATATAATAAGATAGTTTATCAGTTATTGGTTTCAAAGGCTCTATATTCTTTAACCAACCCATATGGTGTGCTCCCACAAATCCAGCACACAAAAGCAACAATATCACTATGATCCAAAAAATAACTTTCCAAACTTTGCTTTTCTTCTTTCTTTCTTTGCGTTTGCTCTCGCCATAACCATATTTGTTAAGAATCTCCATAGCCTCTTGTTGCAAGTCGTCTTTGCTCTCTTCTACCTTATGCTCTTCAACTTTTGGCTCCTCTTTTTCTTCCTTTATAGTTTCTTGTTTTGGCTCAGAGGCTACTTGTTGTTCGCTTATCTCCTCAGCAACAGATATTTCCGTATTAAGAGTTTCTTGCTTTTCTGTAAGATTTTCTGGCAAAGTGGTTTGAGTATTCACCTGAGTGGCCTCGTGCTTGGATATACGTTCGGAGGTTTGCTCAGAAGTTTCGTTTATCTTTTCCTCGTTGGACAAAGGCTTAGATTCGTTTATGTTCTTTATGGTTTCGTTTTCTATCCTTTCCTCCTTTTGCTCCTCTATGACAATGTTTGGTTTTGTATGAATTAGATTAACCTTATCGGTATCTTTGCGATAAACCTTAACATTTTTCAACTCCTCTAAGGCAAAAGTATCATCCATTAAATTCAAATTAGCATCTGCCACAAAGGTATATTCACCCAAATAACCTTTCTTTAAAAAACCCAAATTATTCAACTCTACTTGCTCGCCTTTTTCTAACTTAGATATCCAACTCTCTGCACTTTGTTTTATCCAAGTTTCTGCTGTTTGAAGAGAAATAAACTCTCTTTGAGAAAGAAAGGTAATAAAATCTTTGTTACCCTCCAACTTCTTTTCAAAAACAACTTTTCTACAAGGAGGCTCTATCGTACCCGTCAATTCATTAATTTGTGCCGAAAAATCTTTAACGCCAAAAGTTCCCAATCCCGGAATTTCTGCCCTATTATTATGTTTTAAATATTCGTATAAATTTTCTCCAACATTCATATTTATCTAATCTTATTTATTATTCGTTTAACATTTTCCAAATCCTCCGGCGTATCCACACCTATGGAATCTATATTTGTTTGAACAACTTTTATATTAAAATCATTTTCCAACCAACGCAACTGCTCCAACTTTTCTGCCTTCTCCAAAGTGCTTTCCTCTAAAACGCATATTTGTTTCAAAACCTCTGACTTATAACCAT
>JAUNWC010000004.1 GCA_030540495.1 Bacteroidota bacterium | reverse complement strand
TATAATATTTGCGATTTTTTTAGTGTTAGCAGTTGTTACAATTGTTGTTTCAGACAGAGGTGCTTATATGCGCACTCGAACAATTAAATTCTATGGTTTTTTATTTTTTCTATGTACTATAGTGTTTTGCTGTATCTCGTTTTTTGTGGATTCAAACAAGGAAAATATTGTAGAGTTTTCAGACAAAGCCGAGCTGGCTCAGACTATAGAGATTGAGTGTCTAAATGATAATCTTAATACTACAGGCAAGATTTCCGGGAATATATTTTCTGTAAAAGGTTATGAAAAAACAGAACAGTATTACTACTATATGTATGATGTATCAGGAAAAGGCAAAACAACAGGAAAAATCCCGGCTGATATTACATACGTAAACACTGACAGTTTAACGGACGGACAGAAGCCTTATATTGAAAAGTATGTTTACAAACCGATTGATGAAGAGCCTTCCTACATTAGGTTTATTACGTGGCACGGTTTAGGAATACCATTCAATACAGATAATATAGAGAAAGTTGCTTATTATAAACTCTATGTTTACGAGGATAGTATCACGAGTGATTATGTCATAGATTTAAAGAATTAACTTTTATAACAGGAGTCAAGAATTATGGAAGATTCAAAAATAAAAGAAATCTTTTTTAACAGGGCAGAGGTAGAACAGGCTGAAAGAATTGTATGTGACAATTGCTTTGAACATATGGTATTTATGCTCCGTGACAGTCAACAACACGAATTTTCAATAGGTTTAAATACAATATTACAATGCCTTGTTTCTGCCGTTAGAACAGGAGATTTACCAAAACTGCCAAGAAGTTGGTTAAATGACATTGATAATGTTTATGGAACGTCCTTTTCGTTTGATGAAGAACTTTCTTATTATGATTACGAAGAATATAAAAAAGGGGGTATAGCAAATGAATAATACATTAAAGCACAGTTCTTTTGAGGTAACCTTTGTCGGGGATTTGGATAAGTGCTTATCTCAAAAAGAGCTTTTATCAGAAGAATATAATCAACTCTGTCTAAAAATACAAAAACTTGAAAAAAGAAATAAAAAAGTAAAATTGATTGCCGTATTAATTGGTGTTATATCATTTATTCTGTTTTCAATAGGTGTTTTTCTGCAGGTATTCTCTTTAACTGTTGTCAGCTCTATATGTGTAATAATTTGCTTTGCTGTTTTAAAAGTGTTTTGTACGAGAAGAGATTTATTTAACTATGTTATGTATCCTGCAGGTGTTTCACGAATAGAATATGAATATTATGAAAACGGATTGTCTTATTATATAAAAGATAAAATGGGTAACAAATTACAAATATACGAAGCCTTAAAAAATAATATGGTCATGGGAGTTACCTTTAGATTTAACAGTATGGATAAAAACAAGTGGGATATTATATTCTGTATAGAAAACAGTGACAGAATTGTATCAAATGTTAATCTGGAGTCTGTTACTGTCAGGCAAAGTTTAGAAAAACGATACAAGAATAAAATTGAGTTGAACATAGAGAAAAACTTTGAGATTACATATTTTTTCTATGATGAATCTCCTATACGTTGGAAAGGGGTGTAGGATAATGAATGATGTAAAATCTGCAATTCTTTTTTACGGTAAAACAAGAATCCCTTTGCCCTTTGCTGAATATAAGAAGTATGATGTCGGAACCGGATATGTTGCTCTGTATGATTGTGATGAAGATTGTTGCTTATTGTGCAGGTGTCTTGATGAAAGTGAAATATCATATTATGGAGATAATATAAGCAGGCTTGTAATAAAAAACGGTAAAGAAGAGGAGCTGAAAACTAATATAAAAATCAAAGAAATTTCAGTTATTATAATTACCTCAAAACTCAAGACCATTGAACAAGCAGATAATATCATAGCTTCTTATAAAACGGCAATTGATAAGTTTGATGATATTGACGGTGATAATTAAATATTACTTCTAATAACACAATAATAGTATAATAGTAAATAAGCAGAGTGCAATTGTACTCTGCTTTTTATATATAGGCAAAGTCTAAAAAGGCTTTGCCTTTTTGTTTGCAAAATTTTTAAATTAAATGTAACTCAATTCTGTTTCTTGAGCTTTTTCTGATGAAAAGCTACAGCTGAAAATATGAGTTACAGAAAGGAGAAATATATGTGTTATTTAAGCCGTGATTCACCCTGTATAGCTAATCGTAATATTCTACGTATTTTATGACAATTCTGGAAAGGAGGAGAATATGCAGAAGCAAAGATTATTTAATAAAATCGTTGCTGTATTTCTCGTGTTTTTATCGTTGTTTTCCGTAGTATCTGTTTCTAATATCAAGGTAAATGCAGCCGGACAGACTTCAATAACCTTAAAGCAGGGTGACGAGTTCGCATACACTTCCGGTTGGAACAGAACAATGATAGAAATGACAGCAGACGGAAAACAGATATACTGCGTTCAGCCGGATAAAAAAGCACCGCCAAACGGTACGTACAGAACAGATAAAGGAAATCTTAAAGAAATACCTACTACCGACAGTAAGTATCAAATGTACAACAAGGCTCTTTATTACTGCTATGGTGGCGGTGGATTCAATGTATCAAACAGCGCATTTAAAACAGATACAAGCAAACACCAGCAAAAGTATTCCGGCAATACGCCTTCGTCTTTTATGGGCAATTTAAAATATAGTAAATATGGATTTGAATATACTACGCTCAGTGGCAGCAGACTTCATTCAATGTTTAGCCATTTGTTGATGTCGTATATTAATTACGGTGACAGCAAGTACAAAAGTACAACTGCAGCCTTAATCCCTCAAAATGGTTACTACGATTTGACAAAGGAGTTATACAATGCTGTAAAATCAGCACCTACTCCACCTGTGTCAACAAAAATTTATATGCTTGACATAGGCGAGGATTATCAAAAGGTAATTATATATCGTGAAGCGATTAAATTACAGTTGCAAAAGTCCTCTGCAATAAGTTCTATAAACTATAGTCTTGAGGGGGCAAAGTACAACATTTATCTTGATAAAAACTGTACAGACTATTTTGGCTATATTACAACCAACAGTACCGGATTCGGTAAATACGGAGCAGGAGAAAACGGAGTTGATGTACCTGTACAAACTTATTATTGCCGGGAAGTTACTGCTCCGGCAGGATATGAGCTTGATAAAACTGTTTATGAGTTTAAAAAGACAAGTTCGTCTGTGTCAGGTTCGGTAATATATAAGGCTACCGTTACCGATAAACCGCTTATCCATTTGCAGTTGACAAAATCCTCGGCAAATCCGGACATTACCAATGAAAATGGTTGTTACAGTCTTGAGGGTGCGGTTTACGGTATTTATAAGGATTCTGCTTGCAATAACATTGCAGGTCAGATTGTGACTGATAAAGACGGCTACGGTGCGTATGTTAATTCAAGCGGTAATAGCGGTACTAATACAGCAACGGCAGATAAAGGAACAGTTGCCTACGGTAAGGAATCCGGTACAGCTTTTGCCTATCCGTCAGGACTTGAAAACAATACTTACTACTGTAAAGAGATAACAGCTCCACCGGGATATAAACTGAATAATACGGTATATCAATTCAAAGATTCCGGTTCGGTATCATCTGATGGAGTAAAAATCTTTCGTGCTTATAGTATGTCAGATAGTTCTGAACCCTCTGATAAGGCTATCAATGACCCTGTAGGTATCATACTGCAGAAGAAAAACGCTATTACCGGAGAAACTACAAATCAAGGTCTTGGCGGTGCTGTTTTTCAGATACAGTATTATTCTACTGTAATTGATAAAAATTATGACGTATCAAGCGGTGAAACTGCTCCTGCTCTTGACTCTGAAACTCTTAAACGTACTTGGTACATAAAGACGGACGAGGACGGTACAACGTGGTTACACGAAGATTATTTAGCAGACAACGAAAGTTATGTTTCAGATGATTTTTATTATTCATCAGAACAAAATCCAATTCCGTGCTTACCAGTGGGTACAGTTGTTATTAAAGAGGTAGAAGCTCCACCGGGATATGCACTAAGCGATATTACTTTTTACCGTCCTATATCAGAGGATAAAGCTCTTATTGCGGAAGATACAAACACACCGTTAGAAGTTCCTATTGATGAACAGCCTGCCAACGGCTATATAGGTATTCATAAAATGAATAAGTCGGGGCAAGGTGTTAAAGGAGCAATTTACGGCTTATACACTGATGAAAACGCTACAACTCGTGTCGCACTGCTCACAACTGATACTAACGGTAAAGGTACGTTCAATTATGAAGCAAAGGTTAATCAGACTTACTACATAAAGGAAATCACTGCCCCGACAGGCTATGCTCTTGATACAACTATCTATCCGGTTACACCTACAGACGAAAATTCTACAGTAGATACTGCAGTTATACAGGATATTTACGAGGACAGTGTTAAGGGAGATATTGTTATCACAAAGACATCAAATGATGGGATAGTATCTAATTTGTATTTTGCATTATCTGATAATCTTGGCAATGAGTATAACGCTGTAGCAACCGACAGCACCGGAACAGCCAAATATACAGGCTTGCCCGTTTATGATTCGAGCAATAACAAAATCAAGTACACCGTCAAGGAACTTGGTTTTAAAACAACTCCGGGCACTAAGAGTTACGGTGGTTTCACTTGGACGGTTAAAGCTGAAAACTGTATAAGCTACAAAGGTGCATACTATGAGGGTGTTGCAAACAACACTTTCTCCGACTGTGAGTACGCTTATTCTCGTTATTACTACGGCAATAAGACCGAAGCAATACAAAACAGCAACGGCTATACAAAAACGCTTACTGCTAATTCTACCGTTACTTACAGCTTTAGCAACACTGTGAAAACGACTGATATTGAAATAAACAAACAGTCATATGACGGTAAAAAATCAGATTTTTATTTTAAGGTAGTTGACCAGAACGGAAAGCTGTACGGAGAAATTAAAACCAACAGCGAGGGTGTTGCAAAGTACAGTGAGAAGTATTCAAAGCCTTTGTTAAGCTGCATTACCGTTCCGAACTCCGCTATTGCACTCAGAATAAAATATCGTGTTGAGGAATTGGGATTTAGAACCCCCGGCGGTAGTGGTTCGTACTATTTTCCTGACAACTACATAGGATTGGTTGTTTCAGATTATAAATCGGACAATTTATCAACGTCAACAGCAATTACATATGATGTTTACAATTATCCTGATACAGGTACTCTAAACATAGTTAAATCGTCTGATGACGGCTATATTGCAAATTTGTGGTTTAAGGTATCAGCTTATATTAACTGGGCAGATGAGGACGAAGCACCTGATTACGAATCTACGTGTCTTGGATATGACAGTTCAGGAAACGAAATAAGCGAATTTTATTTGCAAACGGATTCATCAGGTAAAGCTTCTTCTGACAGCTTTGTTTTTTACGATACAAACGGTAATCAAATGGCAGGATTGCCTGTTTATGTTTACGGAATGACAGATTGGGAAATTACTTACATTATTACTGAACTCGGACTTAAAGATAGTGACGGTACATACTATCTTCCTGACCGTTACGTAAAGAATGATGATGTAACATTTAATCTGCTTGATAACCGAAGCTTCACCTACTCTTGTCATAATAGCGTTAAAACAGGTAAACTGCAAATTCAAAAAACGTCTGAGGACAACGAGGTTGATAACATTTGGTTCAAGGTTGAGTCAAGCCTTGGCTATACGGCAAATTTCGTCACCGATTCAACAGGATTTACAACCGAAATAGAAGATTTACCGATTTATGTTCCTGCTACTGATAATAATGAGCTTGTGACGTATAAGGTAACGGAGTTAGGTTATCTGCAAAGTGATGGTATTTATGAAATACCTTTCAGGTATAATACACCGAAATCTGTAACGGTTAAACTTAATACTGACGGTACGGTAACATTTGCACATATTACGAATACGCTAAAAACCGGTTCTCTGAAACTTACAAAGAAAGACAGCTCCGGTAACGCTATTGCCGGGTCAGGTTGGGAACTATACAAATCTGACGGAACAGCAGTAGCTTGTACTCAAACCGGAAACGGACTTTATATTTATAAAGGTACAGCTGATACAGCTACTACTTGTCTTGCTCCCACAGGCACATTGTCTATAAGCAATTTACCGACAGGTGATTATTACTTGGAAGAAAAAGTTGTACCGAGTGGATATATGCCTTATGGTAAAAAACTTTCGGTGACAATTTCAGCAGATAACGAAACTACACTTTATGTTGAAATTCCGGTTACAGAAAACAAATCTGTTCTTTCAGAAACAGGCGGCACAGGTACAAAACAATATTATTTTATTAGTTGCTCGTTTTTCGTAGCAGCTATAGTAACTATAATTATTTACTTTAAAAAAAGAAAAATGAAAGGTGAGAATGTTTTATGAAAAAACTTTTTAAAATTACTCCGATTATTATGGCTGTAATTCTTATTATTTTATCGTCAATTCCTTTTGCTTCGGCTGCAACAAATCAGCTCGACGAAAGCCGCAAAGTATCTTTTACCCTTAAATGTGCAAAACCGGGTTACACATTTACCGTGTATAAGGTGGCTGAGCTTAAGACGACTGAAAATCCTTACAAGACAGCTTATGATTCACTTATTCCATCAATTTCAGATGAAATTTTAAGCGGTAAGACTTCATCTGTGCTTGCGGCTCTTGACGGCATTACAACTATGCCTTCTTCTGCTTCGATAGTTGGAACATTTACAACGTCAGCTACATCAACAACAAAAACCTTATCTTCACTGGTTCAGGGTATGTATTACATCAAGGCTACTAACTATCCGGCAGGTGTTAAAAGCGTTACAAACTCTGTAATTGCATTGCCTTATTACAATAGCGGTTGGGTTTATACATACAAGACAATTGACCTTGCCGCAAAGGTTAATGACGGTGATGTAACTACAGGTAAAACTATTACAAACAGCACAAAGGACAATACAAACTTTACTGATGTTAGCCTTGGGGATACAGTGAATTTTGAAATTAAATCCTCAACCGCAGGCTCAACTGAAATGAAACTCAAGTCATACACTGTTTATGATGAAATGTCAGCAGGTCTTACACTTGACAAGACATCAGTAAAAGTCGCTCTCCTCGATTCAAACGGCAGTAAAGTTGGAGAAGACCTTACGGATTCTGACTATACACTGAATGTTGTATCAGAGGGTGACGGTAAGGCTACTACATTCAATGTTGCGATTAACAATACATATTTGCAGAAAAATGACTTCTATGCTTCAAACGTAGCATTTACATCAGTAACTTATTCTGCAAAATTAAATAAGTATGCTGTAGTAGGCAAAGATGGCAACCCGAATACCGAAACAAAGTTAGTTTATTCAAACAAGAACGGTGTCGAATCAGAAGTTTCAGGCAATACGGTATATGTGTACACTTTTGCTTTGACAATAAACAAGACAGATACAGATGGTAATCCTCTTTCCGGTGCAGAGTTCAATGCATTTGCGACAGAGTCAGATGGTACAAATCTTACAAACTCTATTGCAACAGGTGTTTCTGACGAAAACGGTAAGGTAACTTTCTACAATGCTAATAAAGAAGAAATCAAGTTGCAGTCAGGTAGATATTATGTTGTCGAAACAAAAGCACCTACCGGATATAACATTTACGGCAAGGTTATTCCTGTTGACATTGATGTAACATACGGTGTTACTTTTGCAGACGGCTCATATATTACAAATTGCCCTGCCAACGGTACAGCAAGCATTGATGTCAAGGATACAAAGATTTTGCTTCCTCAGACCGGCGGTGCTGGTACAATGATGTTCTATGTTGCCGGAGCTGCTCTTGCTCTTGGCGGAATTATTGTACTGGTTCTTAGCAAAGTTAAGAAGCATAATTAATCAAACAGTAAAGGGGTAAAGCACATTGAATAAAAGCAGCAAAAACAAAACGTTCTTAATTACAGGATTAGTTTTCATAGTTGCTTCACTATGTTTTGTGCTTTATCCCACTGTTTCAAATGCAGTAAATAATTATTTTTCGGCAGCTACCATAAATAATTATACAACCTCTCTTGATAATATTTCGGCGGCTGATAGAGCTGACTACTTTTCAGCCGCCGATAAATACAATAAAAATCTGCGTGAGATGGTTAACGGTTTTTCTTACTCAACAGACAGCCTTATAGATGGTTATGACGATATTCTGAATTTCGGTGACGGCTTGATTGGTTACATAGAGATTAAAACAATTGATGTAAAACTTCCGATATATCACGGTGATACCGATAAGGTTCTTGAAAAAGGAGTTGCACATATTCCAAATACGGCTTTTCCTACCGGCGGTGTCGGTAATCATTCGGTATTGTCAGCACATACAGGATTCCCTACGCAAGTGTTTTTTGACAATCTTAATGAGGTTGAAATCGGCGATATTATAAAAGTTTCCGTTCTTGATGAAACGCTAACCTACAAAGTGACAGCTAAAAATATAGTTGAACCGACTGATATATCACTTTTATCTGTTGATGACAGCAAAGACTTATTAAGTTTAATCACTTGCTATCCCTATGGTGTCAACAGCCATAGGTTGATAGTTACGGCAGAATATGCAGATAAATCTGACGAAAATAATATTACTGTACAAGATACAGATACAATTCTTGATAGTTCTGGCTCACCTAACTTAATATTCATTATCTTTA
Source organism: Bacteroidota bacterium (assembly GCA_030540495.1). Classification (GTDB taxonomy): domain Bacteria; phylum Bacteroidota; class Bacteroidia; order Bacteroidales; family P3; genus Scybalousia_A. The sequence goes on along the minus strand of JAUNWC010000004.1, from coordinate 8,143 downwards.
CCGTAATATCTATGACAATAATTTCAGTTATAGTAATTGTTGCGGTTTACAAGAAAGGACGTAAGAAAAATGCTCAATAATTCGTCTTTTATAGGTTATATAATCACAGAAATTGTTTTTACATCTTCTGATGATAAGCAATACTGTAAATTCAAAATTTCTGTACCAAGAAATTATAAAAAACCATCTGATGAATATACTCCGTCAGATGTTATCCCTTGTATTGCATTTAATCTTAAGGCAGAGATGATACATCTGAATTTCAAAAAAGGTAAAAAAATATGCGTTTCCGGTCGTATGGAATCCTCGAAGTACACCGACAAGGACGGAGTAACGCACTATGATTTAGCTCTGAACGTCAAGGAATGGTATTTTGTAGACCCTAAACCGCAACCGTTAGAATACTACGAAAAAGAATTTAGTTGAGGAGTGAAATTCTATGGGTGTAGGAGAAGAAACTGCTCAAACTTTATTACAGGCAACATCTAAAGCAACTCTGATAACTGCAGACGTAATATTGGCTGCTATCAGAAGCTTGAATAAGGTGTTGAGCAAAAGTTCAATTAAAGCAAATAACGTAAATAAATCAACGTCCAATGAACTTCAATCAGGAAAGCAGTCAATACAAAATCTATCAAAGCACAATGTTGCATTGGATAGTATTCCGGTAACAAATATAGATATAAAGAAAATGACAGCTTTACTCAAGGGATACGGTGTTGATTTTTCAGTTGTTAAAAACAAGCAAACAAAAGATTTTAATTTGTTTTTTAAAGCAACTGATACGGCAGTTATTTCAGCAGCTTTTGAGCAGGTCATAAATGAAAATGATGACCGTTCTGTTGATGATAAGAAATCTGATAAAGAAGAGAAAAAACCTCTCTCTGAACAGAAAGAGGAAGCACAGAAGAAAGCTGAAAAACATAATGCTGAAAAGGCAGAAGAAAAAGCAAACAGAGAGCAGGAAAAGCAGAAAAACAGAGGACGTGAAAAAGATAGATGAGAAAGGTAAGAAAATCAGAAGTTATCATAATGTTTATCTTGTCTATTGTTGCATTTCTGATAACTAATCGCTTAGCACAACTCTATATATCTTCCGGGTGCGGACAAGATATAATTGGTGGTCTGATTTATGGCTTTGATAATTTCTTTTCCGGTGATTATCGTCTATCTTTTGAGCAAGGTGTTATACTACCGTGCATTTTTGCGGTACTTGCTGTAGTTTTGATATTTCTTTACTATTGGAGTACGCAGAAAAATTTTATGCAAGGCAAAGAGCACGGGTCAGCTCGATGGGGAACTAAGAAAGATATTAAACCGTTTATTGACCGTCAGAATCCGGATAATAACATTATTTTATCCGCAACAGAAAAACTAAGTCTAGCTCCGCATATGAAGAATCCTTTACATAATCGCAATAAAAACGTAGTTGTTATTGGTGGTTCAGGTAAAGGTAAATCTCGTTTTATAGCTAAGCCTAATATTTGTCAATTGAATACATCTTTTGTAATCACTGACCCAAAAGGTGAGTTATTTGCAGAGTGCGGAAATATGCTTGCAGTTCAGGGCGGCTACAATATAAAAGTATTAAACCTTGAAGAAATGGCTAAGTCTGATAAGTTCAATTTTTTTAATTACATACACAGCGAAAAAGATATTTTAATTGTAGTTGATAACTTAATTGCTAACACTTCATCTGCCGAAGCAGCAGCTCATTCAGGAGATGATTTCTGGGTGAAAGCCGAACGTGCATTGTTAACGGCTCTTTTTGCTTATATTCTTTCTGAGTGCAGGAATGAGGATAAGAATATTAATTCAGTTCTTGACCTTATGAGTGTAGCAGCAGCTCGTGAAGATGATGAGGATTTTGTATCACCTCTTGATGTAATGTTTCAAGAGCTTTCAGAAAAAAATCCAACTTGTCTTGCTTGTTATATGTATAACGTCTTTAAGCTCGCAAGCGGTAAAACTGCTAAGAGTATTCTTGTTTCTCTCGGTGTTCGTCTTGCTCCATTTGCTATTGATGAAGTAAGGGAGCTTATGTCAGAAGATGAGTTAGAGCTTGACCGTATAGGTCAGGAAAAAACAGCTCTGTTCTTGATAGTTCCCGAAACATATACTACTTTCAATTTTATAGTATGTATTCTTTATCAGCTTATGCTTGAGCATTTCTACAATTTAGCAAAGAAACAGAAAAAAAGAAGATTATCTGTTCCTATACAGATAATCGGTGATGAAATTGCTAATATCGGTCAGATACCTAATCTGCAGAGATATATTTCTACAATGCGTTCCTACGGTATCTCGATAATACTTATCTTCCAGACTTTAACGCAGGTTGAAGCTATGGATAAGAACAATTGGAAAACTATTGTAGGTAACTGTGATACTTTTGTGTATCTGGGCGGTAAAGAGCAATCAACAAATGAATATGTTTCAAAGTCTGTCGGTAAAATGACAATTGACCAAAGACAAACAAATGAAACTAAAGGCAGTCACGGTTCTTACGGTCTGCAGGACAGTACCCTTGGACGTGATTTACTTGACCCCTCAGAAATGGAAAAAATACCGGGTGATGAGTGTATCGTTATGCTTTCCGGTCTTGACCCATTTAAGAGTAAGAAATTCCCTCTTGAGAAACACCCACGTTATAAGTATTTAGCTGATGGTGGAGCTGAAATATTCGATTTCAACAGAAGAAACGAATTGATGATAGAGGATTTCTTTTCAAATGTAAAGCAGGTCGTTTCTATAGAGCTTGACGAAGCGGTGTAGAAACACTATATAATTTTAATTCTATTGTCACATTACTTCTAAAGTGACAAAAATAGTAAAATATAATAATTCTAAAAACAAGGAGTGTTTATATAATGGATTTTTCAGCAGTTATGGGATTGGTACAGAGAGCAGTATTAGCCGGCGGTGCTATATGGCTTGTAATAGGTGTAGTTATTCTCGGTCTTGGACTTAAAAACAAAGAAGCTCCGCAGATACAGTCCGGTATCTGGCAGGTAGTTGGTGGTGCTTTAATAACAGCTGCAGGAGTTTATTTATCTACAATTACATTTTAAAGGAAGTGGAATAAATGCAAGACCAAATTATTGCTTTATTTGAAATGTTCTTTGACTGTTTAACTTCGTTAGATACAACTTTTACATCAGCAGCCGGAGCTGGTGCGGAATCAACTTTAGTTACTGTTATGGGTACTTTTGCAACAGCAATTAAGCCTGTTGGCTATTCTTTGCTTGCTTTATTTGCTCTGCTTGAGTTTGCACAATTATCTGAACGTGTAGGCAATGTTACCGGATTTATGGGAACAGGACTTGTTATTGAAGTGCTCATTAAATTAATTCTCTGTAAGATTGTTGTAGATAACAGTACACAGATTTGTACATTCGTGGTAGGAGTAGGCGATAACATAACTTCTCTTATCGGTTCACAAAGTATAGCTTCTGTAGATTTCGAACAATTTAAACAAAACATAATCAGTGCATTCCCTGATTGGTGGGATATATTCGGACAGCTTGCGTTTTTTATAATAAGTGCATTATTCATAATTCTGTCTTGTATAGCTCTTCTCTTTGTAGAGGTAATATACGCAGCAAGATATGTAGAATTATTTGTTTATACGGCAGTAAGTCCTATCCCATTGTCAACGTGTTTGAGTAAGCATTTTAATGTAGCTCCTAATTTTATAAAGAACTTGTTTGCAGTAGCTTTACAAGGTGCTTTGTTGTTACTTATTATTAAGATATTTAATCTAATATTTACCTTTAATATTAACAGTTTAGGTACGTTGGCAACAAATGATTGGGGAGCTATATGGAGTATGCTATGGACGTTACTTTTTAATGCTATCTTACTACTCGTAACGTCTTTCCAAACACAAAAATGGTCGAAATCAATATGTCACGCAATGTAATTCAATTTTAAGTTCCCGGCGACGTGCTCGATTTTAATTATGAATTACATTAAAGTACCTTATTTTTCAATCTGCAGACTTTCCGTGTCTTGCTCGGAAAGCTGTAGATTGAAAAAACTGCCAAAGGAGTTAGCAAGTTATGAGAAAAACAAATATTTTTAAATTTGCCTTTGAAAGTATGGATACCGATAAACTTATTTGCGTTGACGTTGAAAAAGAATATTCCGAGTTGGAAAAAAAGATAATATTTTCTGACTCTTCTATTTTTTATCGTCCTGTTAAGAATATGACTTTAGGTTCATCAGGCAGAGGGTGTATGAAAAGAACTTTCAGTGAAGATACTTTTAAACCTAATCTTGTGCCACCTTACGTAAATAATATTTCAGTTGTGTACGATTCTGAAAATATGAAAAAATACTTTACCTATGTTGATGATTATGGGCGAGGTGAAAATAATGCTTGAAGCAAAAATACATAAAGAAATTACAGAGTATGAGGGAAAAATTTTCTTCGGTATGACAGGAAAGCAAATTGTTTGCGTACTCATTGCATTTGCAATAGTTATACCGTTGTTTTTTCTACTTTACGAGAAAATAGGTGTAGAAATAACAGGCTACATTTGTATAGCGGTAGCATTACCTATTATGGCTATCGGATTTTTTAAATATAAAGGTACAAGTTTTACTGATTTAGTAAAACTGCTTTTTAATTTCTATATCAAAAACAGTAAACTAACGTGCATAAATATTGTTGCAACAGATTACCTTGAAAAGGAAGTGAAAACTGATGGAAAACGAAACAGGAGCAGGAATGACAGAAAAACTAACCCCAGAAATGAATACACAGCCTACAGTTATACAGTCGGAACAAGAAAACAGCTCAAAGAAAAAAGGAAAGAAATCAGAGAGCAACTTGCAACTTATAAAAAGAAGTCTGTTTTACAGTAAGAAAAAGGAAAATGAAAAATTTGTAGGTGCAACCACAAATGAAACTGTAAAAAGAAAAAGAGCTGCTAAGTCAATTCAAAACGCAATCGGCTACGAGCTGATGTATGAAAACGGTTTATGTTATTTAGGTGACGGAAAATACAGCGTTACTATAGGTTTTGATGATATAAACTATCAGAGTGCAAACAAAGATGACCAGTTAGATATTTTTCAAAAGTATTGTGAGGTTCTTGAATATTACAGTCCGGACGTAAAAGTGCAGGTAAGTATAATTAATCGTTTCATCAACGAAGAAGCCTTTAGAAAATCTATGCTTCTTGAAACTAAAGCAGATAATTTCAATAATCTGCGAAAAGAAAGAAATGTAATACTTTTACAACAGTCTGTACATAGCAGTAACAATGTCGTTTCGGATAAGTATATTACCCTTACAATTAAAGCTGACAGCTATGAGGTAGCAAGAAGAGAAGTAAATAGACTGATTGCGGATACTCAGCAGAATTTTAAAAATCTCGGTTGCAGGTCAGAAGAATTATCCGGCAGTGCTCGTCTGTCTTGTATTTATGATTTCTTTCACCCATTCGATACATTTAATTTCAAATACTCTAATCTTTTGTACAGTAATCTTACAACAAAGGATTATGTTGTACCGGATTCCTTGGATTTTAACCGTTCTTATTTCACGTTTAATGATTTATACGGCTGTGTGTTGTATATAAAGGATTTTCCGTCAAGTATTACAGACAGGTTTATTAAAGACTTATCTGATATACACTGTCAAATGTCAATCAATTTACATTTGAACTCCGTAGATAAAGCTACTGCCCTTGATTTGGTAGATAGCCAGATTTCAAAGATGGAAACAAGGGTTTTGGAGATTAACAGAAAAGCAGCTAAATACCACGATGTTCCTATGATTCCGAGAGAGCTACAGTACAGTATTGATGAAGCAGAAGAACTCAGAGAAGCAGTTAATAATGCAGGAATGAAGATGTTTAAGTCAACTATAGTTGTTACTGTTATTGCTGACTCTCAGGACAAGCTCAAGGATAATATAGAACGTGTCAGAGGTGTAAGCCGTCAGCACGGCTGTGAAATTTCAGTTGCAAATCTTTTGCAAAAAGAGGGATTGAACAGCTCCTTGTTAATAGGAAACAATCAGCTTGAAAATAATGTTTCAAGAACATTGACATCTGCTTCTGCAGGAATGTTTATCCCCTTTACAACACAAGAGTTATTTCAGCCGGGCGGTATCTATTATGGTCTTAACAGAGAATCTCATAATGTTTTATCTTTTAATCGTAAAACTTTAAAAAATCCGAATGGTGTTGTTCTTGGTACTCCGGGTTCAGGAAAATCATTTACTTGTAAACGAGAAATACTGGACGTTTATTTATCAACTAACGATAGTATTATTATTCTTGACCCAGAGAGAGAGTATTCTCCATTAACTCAAATGCTGTGCGGTCAAAACGTATTTTTGAATTTATCATCTGATAATTTTATAAATCCTTTTGACATAAATGAGAATTATGCTGACCGAGATAATCCGGTACAGCTTAAATCTGATTTCATTATTTCAATGATACAGCTTATCGCAGGCGGTAAGCAAGGCTTGAGTCAGGTTGCTCTTTCTATTATTGACCGTTGTGTTAATTTTACCTATTTACCGTACTTCTCTCACAAAAGTAAAAATATGCCTACTTTTCCGGATTTCTGGCAGATTCTCAAAAATCAACCGGAGAAAGAAGCTCAGGAACTTGCGGTATCGCTTGAGAGATATGTTACAGGTAATCTTAATCTTTTCTCTCATAACAGTACAGTTGACCTTAATAACAGAATCATATGTTTTGATGTCCGTGACCTTGGTAAGCAAATGAAGCAGCTCGGTATGCTTATCTGCCTTGACTTTATCTGGAATAAAATCACAGAGAACAGAGAAAAAGGAATCCGAACTTGGTTATACTTTGATGAATTCTATCTCTTCTTTCAGGACGATTATTCGGCTCAATTTTTCTTTGAGCTTTGGAAAAGAGCAAGAAAATGGGGAGCAATTCCAACAGGTATTACACAGAACGTAGAGGATTTGTTGTTGTCTGATACAGCAAGACGTATTCTAAGTAATACTGAATTTGCTATTATGCTTAACAATGCTGCTTCGGACAGACAGGAGCTTGGTCATCTGTTCGGTTTATCAAAAAGACAGTTAAATTACATAACTAACTCTTCTGAGGGTCACGGTCTTATCGTTGCAGGAAAAAATATTGTGCCGTTTGAGGATAAGTTTCCTACAGATACAAGTATCTATAAGGTGCTTACTACAAAACCCGACGAGGTAATAACCGGGGTGAGTTAATGGGTAATGGTGTAATAAATACTCCGTCAGGAGCACACGAACATCAAACAAACGTTGCAAGTGGACTTGTCAATAAAGACAAGTCCACCTATACGCAACAGTCTGTAGAGTTATATTATGAGAGAGAACTGTTGCGAAAAAAGAAGAAATCCGCAACGGATAATGGTAATTCTGCTTATGAAGAGCATTATAACGTCTATGGTACTGTCTGTGTACTGACTATCCCTCTGTACGTTTCCGGGAAAAACAATGGTACACAGACTGCTCATCAGAACAGCAGTACAAATAACGCTTATAAGAGTAGTGAAAATTCACCTACAAGAGTTAATGCCAGTGATTCAGAACAGCGTAATGAGCTTCCGATAAGTCAGCAGTATTATGAGGACTTAGCAGGAGAAGATTATTCAGGAAATTATAGCGAAACAACGCAAGTTGTCAGAAATCATACGGTCGAAGCTGTTGTTTCAAATAATAACAACAGTGCAAATAACGCTTATAAGAGTAGTGAAAATTCATCTGCAGAGGGTGTTGTTAGTGATTCAGTACGATACAGTAAGTATGTCAAATATACGGACGTTACGGAATCTACTGTAAAAAATAAATCTGTTAAACATAATTCGAATACAACAGGGAAATTCGGAACATTAGCAACAAGCACTGCAAAAGCAGTATCTACAGGAACTTCTTATCTTGCAGAATCGCAGTCATACCAGAATGATGAGGGTACAGGAGAAGCTGCAGCTCATAAATTGGAAAATGCCACAAAATCTACTGTAAAAAAGGTTGATAAACTCACAAACAGCAGATATTTTAAGTTTTCAGGCAAGGCTTCCGATAGTGTTAAGGTTTCAAGAAATTCAGGTAGATTTGTAGCGGCTGCTTCTACTATGAAAAAACTCGGCAAAAAGGAGTTTCTGC
>JAUNWC010000239.1:1112-3042 GCA_030540495.1 Bacteroidota bacterium | reverse complement strand
AATGTATTTCTATCATATTATTTTTATGTTTATTGTTTTATAAACGTTGTTTTTTTTAAATTATTTCTTTGAAAACAACCTACAAATTGTCTTATTGATAGAAAATATAGAATATTTAATTTTTATAATAACAGTGTAATCAAAAAAGTTTTATAATTTTGCAACAAAAGATAAATTTTTTAGTCATAGTTGTGTATAATTTACAAAAATAGATAATGTTATGAAAGACTTAAAGTTTTTATTGTTTATATGGGCAAGTATGCTTTCTTTATTAGTACTTGCACAGCAACCTGATTTGCTACATGGAGACAATCTTAATTTTACTTATGGTACTTCGGGATGGAAGGGTAAAGCAGGTAGTTATAATAGTAGCACTGCAACGGCTCCAGTATGGACTCAAACCAATACCTATTCGGAAATAACCACGGCAAAAGATGCATGTAACGCCAATCTTTTTACCATTATAACAGATACCAATGCCACTGACCCTCATACAAATGGTGCATTAAGAAAAGTTCCCACACATTTGGGATTTACAAAATCTATGCAAATAAATAATGACCAACCGCAATGTTTGCCAAACTACTCAGAGGCAACTTATGATATAACAGTAGATGAAGATAACTGCTTACTGTCTCTTTACTACGCTATAGTATTGGAGGCGCCAGGACATGATGGATATATAAACCCTACTTTCCAAATAGATGTTATACGAACATCTGATAATCAACAGATAAGCGATTGTGCATTTTGGGAAATGCAAGGTGTTACCCCTATTCCTGCAGGTAGTATATTTGTAAATGGAAGTAGTAGTGGATATTATGATAGTTGGATATATTGTCCTTGGCAACAAGTAAAAATGAATCTTGCCTCATACGTAGGAGAAAGTATTACCATAAGAATAAGAATAGGTGATTGTGGTTATAATTATCACGCCGGTTATGGTTATATATGTGCAAAGGCTGAAAAGCCTACTATTGAAGTAGCAGGTTGCTCAGGTGAAGGAGATGTGATTACTGAGGCAATAGCACCAGAAGGCTTTGATTCTTATAAATGGTTTAGAGTTACACGTACTGCCGTTTCTCAAAGTTCTCTTGCAAACTTAGAACCTCAAGATAATTCATTAGAGGTGCTTGGCACAGATAGAATATTGCAAGTAACAGAAAATATGATGCAAGGAGAAACTACACAGTATTTTGCTGTAAAACTTATTTCTCCTCGTACGCAAACAACAAGACCTTATTGTGAGGCTTATATAAAAGCAACTGTTAATGATATACGACCAAATTTTGATGATATTAGTTATATACCAGTAAATCCTTTGGATGAAGAGGACGAAATTGGATTTTTGTTTTCTGATGTTAGACAACGTACAGAGGACTCTCCTCTATCTTCTCAAACAATAGATTTTGGAGATGGTAGTAGTGTGGAATTAACAAAAAATCTTGAAACAAATATTTGGTCTGTTATTGGTACTACTCCTGAAAATGATAATAATACAAGAGTAACTCTTAATTCTAATCAAAATATAGATACTATTTATCATACATATACTCCTGGAAATTATGTAGTAACAAGATACGCTACTTCTTATTATGTAGTAGAGGGAGATGAATCCTCAGATACTATTTATTGTACAAGGAGCGATACCATGCACATTTTTGTGGCAGAAAGACCAAGTATATTACTAAGAGCAACGGATACTATTTGTATGGGAGCAAGTGACACTATTTTTGCTTCCTCGCCGGATAATGCTCCAGAGGTTGCAGCAAATTATCAATATTATTGGTGGTACAATATACAAGACACTTCATTAACTCCTATAAACACAGGAACAAGTTTTATATTAAATGATGTTACAGAAAATACTTCTGTGGTTGTAAAAGTTATGGATGAGGTAAATGGATTTTTTAGATTTGGGTATTTTACC
>JAUNWC010000239.1:0-1102 GCA_030540495.1 Bacteroidota bacterium | reverse complement strand
AGAATTTCCTGATATTTCTTTGGAAGGAGATACAATGCTTTGTATGGGACAGACTGCTAATATTACAGCAAGCGACCAAACAGGCAATACCATAGCAATGCAATGGTCATTTACTAATCCGGGAGATAATCCTCGTATAACCAATCCTTCTACTAATGCTGTACTTTCTTTCTATCCTACACAAGATACTATGGTTTATCTTATATGCGAAACCTCTGCAGGATGTGTATCCTATAAAGGTATAAATATAATAATGACAGACCCAAAAGTAAGTAGTGATAAGATTAATATTTGTCCGGGTGAGGAAGTTACTCTTATAGGAAGTAATGCAGTAGATTATTCTTGGACAAGTATGCCAAAGGACGAAAGTTTAGTAGAGGATGTAAGAAGTACTGACCCAGTAGTAGTTACTCCTATGGATACCACAACATACACTATGAAAGGATATGGTTCAAGCGGATGCTACACAGAAAGACAGATAACCATAAACGTTGTTCCTATACCTACTCCTTTGATTAGTTACAACCCTAAGTATGTAGATACAGAAGACCCTACAGTATCTTTTACAGACGCTTCCACTTATGGAACTTATTCCCTATGGAGATTTTCAGATGGCGGAACATCAAACAATAGAACACTAAGATATACTTTTAATGACCTATCCGTAGATAGCGTAACAATATATTTGAAAACCGCTAATGAATTAGGATTTGAAGAATTATCAAACAACGAATATAATTGTTCAGCAGATACATCCATAACCATTCCTATAGAATTATTCTCTGTATGGGTACCTAATGCATTTAGCCCTAACGGAGATGGTAATAATGATTATTTCTTCTTTATGACAGCCAATTTATTGGAAGATGTAAGTTTTGAAGTATATAATCGTTGGGGAACTAAATTATTTGACTTTAAAGAAAAATCTATAAAACTAACAGATAATACAACAGATATCGGTTGGGATGGAAAATACAAGGGCGAATATGTACAAGAAGGAGTATATGTTTGGAAACTTGAATATAAAAAAGAAGGAAACTCAAGAGCATATCAAAGAACCGGTACTGTAACAGTAGTTAGATAAAAAATAAAAAGCATTAAA
>JAUNWC010000238.1 GCA_030540495.1 Bacteroidota bacterium | reverse complement strand
CCTATTATAACTTATTATAACCTATCCCAACCTATAAAAACAGCCTAATGCTATCTTTTTCTTTGATTTTTGGCTCTTTCTTCCATAAGTCTTCGGTTTTGTTTCTCAAGGTTTTCCATACGCTGTTGCCATTTAGATTTTTTCATAGGTTTTTTAGCGTTTTGTTGCAAACGTGCTAAAATCTTATTTTCGTCTATAGTCTTTCTGATTATATACATTTGCAAAACAGAAATCAAAAGAGAAATCAAATAATAATAGTTAAGAGCAGCAGAAAAATTATTTAATATAAAGAGCATAAAAATAGGCATACCATACATCATAAACTTCATTCCTGGCATGGCATTGTTTTGACTCTGTTGGTTCATTGTCATTTTGGTATAAATAAGTTGAGCCACGGTCATCAACAAGCAGAACAAAGAAATATGACTTCCATAGAAAGGAATATTAAAAGGCAAGTCCAAAATACTATCATAGGTAGAAAGGTCGTCTGCCCACAAGAAAGATTGTTGCCTTAATTCCACAGAAGAAGGGAAAAATCTAAACATAGCCACAAGTATAGGAAACTGCAACAACATTGGCAAACAACCAGCCATAGGGTTAATACCTGCACGTCTATACAATTGCATGGTTGCTTGTTGTTTTTGCATTGCTTGGTCTTGTTTTGGATATTTCTCGTTTATTTTTTGTATTTCGGGTTGAAGTACTTTCATTTTAGCGGTGGAAGAAAACGATTTGTAAGCCAAAGGGAACAAAACTATTTTTACCAAAAGAGTAAGAATAAGAATTATTAAACCCATATGCAAATCAAATCCTTGTAAGAAGTCAAACACAGGAATAATAACAAATCTATTTACCCATTGCAAAAGGAAAAATCCCCAGCCCAAAGGTATGGTTTTCTCCAAATCTACATCATAGTTTTTGAATATCTTGTATTTATTTGGACCAAAGAAAAAGTCCATATCATACTCAGTATATGCTTTTTCGTTAGAATACTTAAAATCTATGATAGAGTGCATATTCCTAACATTGTTTTCTGCCGTATCGGTCTTGGTTACCATTGTGGCAGAATTGAAATTGGTGGCAGAGTTTTTTGCCATTAGCACGGTGGAGAAAAATTGCTGTTTGTAGGAAATCCATTTTATAGGTATGCTACTACTTTCAGCCACAGAGTCGTCCTTGCCTTGCTCTTTTAGATTCTCTACCTCGTTGTCTAACATATAGTATATGGAAGAGTTTTGAGTTTCTATTTTTTTGTCTTTTTCTTTTAAGCACAAAGGAGCATTCCATTCAAATTCCAAACTACCATCATCGCTAACAACATCTTGCATATTATTTAATACAATTTTGTAGCCTATGCGATAGTCTTCTCCTTTCAAAGTATAGCGATACTCCAAATATTGTTTTTGATTCTTTATATAATCCTCCTCCGATATATTTATGGAGTCTGCTTTGTTGGGTAGTAGCCTTAAAGCAACCACCAAAGAATCCTTTCCGCTTACCTTTAAAGGAGATTGAAAATCATATAACTTATTATTCACAAATACTTTAAATACTAAGTCCTCTGTATTTACAACACTATTTCCCAAACTAAGATGCAATCCATATTTATTGCCCTTATCAGTAAAGAATTTAACTTTGTGTTTTTTGTCGTATGTAACATAATCTTTGAGTGTTACCTGAGAAATCATACCTCCTTTTGTGTCTATGTGAGCCTGAAAAACATCGTTTTCCAAAACAATAGTTTTGCTCTCCATATTAGCACTTTGGGAAAAAACAGAATACTTGTTTCCTATCATTCTATTCAACTCTGCTCTTGCCTCCTCGTTGTCTTTAGCCATTGCTTTCAAAGAATCTATTACAGAGTTTTCCGTATTCTCTAAGGCATTAGCCTCTTTGCTAAGCATTTGTTTTTGAACCTTTGCTATGGAGTCTTGATAGCGTTTTTGAGCCGCTTTTTGTTCTTCGCTTGGACGATTAAGCAAACTAAAAACCACAAATACCAAGCATATTAATACTAAACCTATTATTGACTTTTTATCCATTAGTATGATTTTTTTTAAGTTGCAAAGATAATGATTTTCCTTTAACTACAATATCTAATTATTAGGTTATTTTCTAATATTGTTCGTTATCGTTAGGGAAATTGACCGTCTTTACATCCGAAGAGTATTGTTTGACAGCCGAGCGTATCTCATCCCCCAAAGCCATATATCTTCTAAGAAAACGAGGAGAGAAATCTTGAGTAATGCCAAGCATATCGTGTAATACAAGTACTTGACCATCTGTATATTTGCCTGCTCCTATGCCTATGGTTGGTATGGTCAATTCCTCTGATATTGTTTTGGCCAAAAGGGCAGGAATTTTTTCCAAAACTATGGCAAAACATCCTGCTTGCTCCAATGCTTTGGCATCGGCAATAATTTTTTCTGCCTCCATCTGTTTTGTTGCCCTAACGGAATAGGTGCCAAATTTGTTTATACTTTGAGGCGTTAGCCCAAGGTGTCCCATAACCGGAATGCCGGCGGAAAGTATTCTATTTATACTCTCCAATATTTCTTGCCCTCCTTCAAGTTTGATGGCGTTTGCCGCTGTTTCTTTCATTATTCTTATGGCAGAGGAAAGAGCCATTTTGCTATTGCCCTGATAGGAGCCAAAAGGCATATCCACCGTTACCAAAGCCCTATTAACTCCTCTAACCACAGAGGCTGCATGATATATCATTTCGTCCAATGTTATAGGCAAAGTGGTTTCATAACCTGCCATTACATTTGCTGCACTATCTCCCACAAGTATAACGTCTATTCCAGCAGAATCAACTAATTTTGCCATAGAATAGTCGTAAGCGGTTATCATTGATATCTTTTCTCCTTTCAAAGTCATGTTACCCAAAGTATGAACGGTAACCTTTTTCGGAGTATTTTGTTTTGCTACAGACATAAGTTTGTTCCTTAGTTTTTTTAAAAATACAGAATGCAAAAGTATAAATTTTTAATAAAGTGTGAATAAATGTAAAGATAAAATATTTAAGTTAAGGTAGATTGG
>JAUNWC010000237.1:414-3050 GCA_030540495.1 Bacteroidota bacterium | reverse complement strand
GCATAGGTTGTAATAGGAGACTTTATAAGCGTATAAAAAGAAGTAACGGCTTTGCCCTCCTATTATAACTTATAACAACCTATTAGGAGCCTACGGCTCCAACCTATTTTAACCTATGCTAACCTATAAACCGGCTTTGCCCTATAAAACAGCCTGCGGCTGTAACCTATAAAACAGATTGACCCTCCAACCTATAAAAACTTATTTTTTCCTCCTTATTCTTTTATAAAAAATATTTTGTAATTTTGAAAAATCAAATCATATCTGTTATGCGAATATTAATAAAAAACATCTTGCTTGACAAAGAAATAGTTTGTGTATTGATAAAAGATAAGAAGTTTGAAAAGATTTTTAAAGCAAATGCCATTGATATACAAACAAATAACACTCTAATTCTCAAAGAAAAGGAGGGCAAGACAGATATATATGAGTATGATGAGGTTTTGGATGGGTATAACAAAGCCTTGTTGCCCGGCTTTTATAATTTGCACTGCCATGCGGCTATGAATTTATTAAGAGGATATGCTGAAGATATGCCTTTATTTGATTGGTTGCAAAGGATTTGGCAAAGAGAGGCTGAGTTAAAAGCAGAGGATATCTACAACGGAACTCGCCTTGCCATAGTTGAAATGATAAAAAGTGGAACCCTCTTTTTTGCAGATATGTATTGGCATCACAAAGAAGTTATTCGTGCAGTGGAAGAAATGGGAATAAGGTGTGATGTGGGGGTAAGTTTTATGGACAGGTTAGGGAGCAAACAAATAGAGGAAAATTTTGATTTTATCAAGCAATATAATAAAGACAAGCACGAAAGAATCAGCCTTTCGCCCGCTGCTCACGCAATATATACTTGCTCAAAGGATTTGTATCAAAAATGTTATGAAATATCAAAAGAATGCAACACTTTTTTGCAAACACATTTGGCAGAAACAAAGCAAGAGTACGAAGATTGCAAAAAAAATAATGACGGATACTCTCCTGTGGAATATCTTAACAATATAGGAGTTTTAGATAAACAAAGCATAGTAGCACACTGCGTTTATTTTACAGAAAAGGATGCAGAAATTTTTGCAAAAACTAATGCCGTTGCGGTGCATAACCCTTGCAGTAATATGAAACTTGCCTCTGGTGTTTTTCCTTATTCTTTATTGAAAAAATATAATTGCAATATGGCTTTGGGAACAGACGGAGCCTCTTCTAACAATAATCTTTCTATGATAGAGGAGATGAAAATGGCATGTTTGCTTGGTAAGGTTTTTTCTCAAAGGGCTGATAGTATTAGAGCAAAAGATGTTTTTGATATGGCAACCATCAATGGCGCTAAGGCCTATAACTTACAAGCGGGAGCAATAGAGGAAGGAATGCTTGCAGATTGTATTCTTGTGGATTTGGACAACGAAAGAATGCAACCTCTATACGATGTTGTTTATAATCTTGTGTATTCTGCCGACTCTTCTTGCATAGATACTCTAATATGTAACGGAAAAATTTTAATGAAAAACCACCGCGTAAATAACGAAGAGGAAATAATAACAATAGCAAAAAAATATGCGAAAGTTTAAGATTTTAATTCTTTGTATCTGTGTTCATTGTTTTGCTTTTGGGCAAGAATTTGTAAGGGTGGAAGGCGGATATTTCTTAATGGGATGTAACGAAAACGAGCAAGATTGCTACCCCGATGAACGACCTGCCCACAAGGTTTATATATCTACCTTTGAAATAGGCAAGTATGAAGTAACTGTAAAGGAATACAGAGAATTTTGCACAGAAACAAAAAGAACAATGCCCACTGCTCCCTCTTATGGTTGGCAAGACGATATGCCTATAGTAAATATTTCTTGGCAAGAAGCTTTTGATTATGCAAAATGGAAAGGTTGTCGTTTGCCCTCTGAGGCAGAATGGGAATATGCTGCAAGAGGTGGCAATAAATCTAAGGGATATAAGTATTCGGGTAGCAATGATTATGACGAGGTGGGCTGGTGTTATGAAAACTCTGATAAACGTTTGCACCCTGTGGGACAAAAACAACCAAACGAATTAGGAATTTATGATATGAGTGGCAATGCTTGGGAATGGTGTGCAGATAATTATGAAATTTTTTATTATGAAAATTCTCCTCAAAAAAACCCAAAAGGACCTCAAAAAGGCTTGGGCAAAGTGAATAGAGGCGGGTGTTTCGCTTTTGATTCTGGGCTTATGAATGTGCATCACAGACGTTGCTCAGATATAACCTCATATGGTACTGGAACAGGATTTAGATTGGCAAGAGATGTAAAAAAATAAAAGACTTATGGAAAGAAATAAAGAGAAAATAAAATTGTTGTTTGTGTGTTTGGGAAATATTTGTCGCTCTCCTGCAGGAGAAGAAATAATGAGACAAACCACAAAAAGATATAACAGAGAAAAGGATTTCGTAATAGATTCTTGTGGAATAGGAGGCTGGCATATAGGACAATTGCCCGATAAAAGAATGCGTTTGGCTGGCAAACAAAGAGGTTATAATTTTTCTCATCTTGCTCGGCAATTTTATTTAAAGGATTTTGAAGATTTTGACTATATATTTTGTATGGACAAGGAAAATATATCTGCTCTGTATAGCAAGACAACAGAAAAAAAATACTTAGATAAAATAATAC
>JAUNWC010000237.1:0-404 GCA_030540495.1 Bacteroidota bacterium | reverse complement strand
AAGTGACTATTTGACAACCTACACTAATCAAAATCAAATACCTGACCCATATTATGGAGGAGAAAGAGATTTTTTCTTTGTTATAGATTTGTTGGAAGAGGCTTGTGAAAATTTGTTTAACAAAAAATTCAAAATACAATAATTCTTTAGTTTGTGCGTTGTTATAAAAAATCTAAGCAGAGAATGAAAAAAATATACATACTTTTATTGACTTTTATTTGTGCAGTTGTCGTTGATTTGCATGCACAAAATTCGGAGCAAGAGGTTTGCTATCCTTATATATTTACAAAGGAATACGCTGTGGTGGGTATTAGTGCAAAGACTACAGATAAGGAATTATTGGAAATAAGAAAAAATATTCTAAAATATACTTCCATTCGTTTTACAAATTTTGATGTTATAAG
>JAUNWC010000236.1 GCA_030540495.1 Bacteroidota bacterium | reverse complement strand
CTATATGCAGGAGATTGGCAAGATAACAGGTCGTACTCACAAGCCTTTTGAATACTATGGAGCAGAGGATGCAGAAAATGTAATAATAGCAATGGGTTCTGTATGCGACACCATAAAAGAAACCATAGACTATTTGGCTACAAAGGGCAAGAAACTTGGACTTGTAACCGTTCATCTTTATCGTCCATTCTCACCAAAATATTTTCTTGAAGTTTTGCCTAAGAGTGTTAAGAGAATTTGTGTTCTTGACCGTACAAAAGAATGTGGTGCAACTGGTGAGCCTTTGTATTTGGATGTTACAGAGGTTGTTAAAAATCAATGCACTTGCACAGAAAAGCCTTTGATTATAGGAGGTCGTTATGGTTTGAGTTCAAAGGACACTACTCCTGCTCAGATTTTGGCTGTTTATGACAATCTTGTTTCTGATACTCCTAAGAATCAATTTACTGTTGGTATAGTGGATGATGTTACCAAACTTTCCTTAAATGTTGGACAAGAGGTTTCTATGGCATCTGCAGGCACTTTTGAGGCAAAGTTCTATGGTTTGGGAGCAGATGGAACAGTGGGAGCAAACAAAAACTCTATTAAGATAATAGGTAACAATACTAATAAGTATTGTCAGGCTTACTTCTCATATGACAGCAAAAAGTCAGGTGGTTTTACTTGCTCACACCTTCGTTTTGGCGATAGCGTTATTCGTTCTCCTTATTTGGTAACGACTCCTGATTTCGTTGCTTGCCACGTATTTTCATATTTGCGTCAATACGAAGTGCTTAAAGGAATAAAGGAAAACGGTACTTTCCTTTTGAACTCAATGTATAGTGCAGAGGATACTGTTAAACATATGCCAAACAAGATAAAAAAAATATTGGCTGAGCAGAATATCAATTTTTATATTATAAACGCTACAAAAATAGCAGAAGAAATAGGACTCGGCAATCGTACAAATACTATTCTTCAAAGTGCATTCTTCAAAATCTCTGGTGTTATTCCTTATGATTTGGCTGTGCAGAAAATGAAAGAAGCCATTGTAAAATCATACGGCAAAAAAGGCGAGAACATTGTCAATATGAATTACGCCGCTGTGGATAGAGGAGCAGATGTAACAAAGGTAGAAGTTGATAAATCTTGGGCAAATTTGGATGCTAATGCAGACGCTAAGGCAAACAACCACCCTGATTTTATAAAAAATGTAGTGGATGTTATCAACGCACAAGAGGGCGATTCTTTACCAGTAAGTGCTTTTGTTGGTAGAGAAGACGGCACCTTCCCTAATGGTACTTCCAAATATGAAAAACGAGGAATAGCCTCTCATGTTCCTGAGTGGGTGCCTCAAAATTGTATTCAATGTAATCAATGTGCTTTGGTTTGTCCTCATGCTGCTATTCGTCCTTTCCTAATCAACGAACAAGAAGAAGCATTGTTACCAAACAACACAGAAACTATTAAGGCCACGGGCAAAGAATTTGCAGGATTGAAATTCCGTATGCAAATATCTCCTTTGGATTGTACTGGTTGTGGCAACTGCGTAGATGTTTGTCCTGCTAAAACTAAGGCTTTGGAAATGAAACCTATGAAAGAGGACAATACAGATATAGAGCGTTGGGATATTATGGAAGAAAAAATATCCAACAAATCAAATCTAACAGATATAACCAAGAATATAAAGAACTCTCAATTTGCACAACCTTTGTTTGAGTTCTCTGGTGCTTGTGCTGGTTGTGGAGAAACTCCATACGTTAAACTTATTTCTCAGTTGTTTGGCAATAGAATGATGGTTGCCAACGCTACAGGATGTTCCTCTATTTACTCTGCTTCTTGTCCTTCTATGCCTTACACAACAGATGCTAATGGCAGAGGTCCTGCTTGGGCAAACTCTTTGTTTGAGGACTTTGCGGAGTTTGGTCTTGGTATGGCAGTAGCAACTCGCAAAATGAGAGACAGAGTAGTAGTTAAGACAGAAAAACTTCTTGGCTCAGCAGATGAAAACCTAAAGGCTGTTGCTCAAAAATGGTTGGACAACAAAGAATTGACAACCAACGAGGCTTTCACCATTGCCAAAGAATACGAAGAGGCTCTTAACAAAAACACTTCTGCTAACGAGGAGATTGCAAAAACTTGTAGAGAGTTGCTTGATTTGAAACAATATTTTGTAAAGAAATCTCAATGGATTATAGCAGGAGACGGAGCAGCATACGACATTGGTTACGGCGGATTAGACCATGTAATAGCAAGCGGAGAAAATGTTAATATTCTTGTTGTAGATACTGAGGTTTATTCTAATACCGGAGGTCAAGCCTCAAAGGCTACACCTGTGGGTGCTATAGCAAAGTTTGCTGCCTCTGGCAAGAGAGTTAAGAAAAAAGACCTTGGTATGATAGCAACAACTTATGGCTATGTATATGTGGCTCAAGTTGCCATAGGAGCAAACCCTGCTCAATACATCAAGGCTTTGCGTGAGGCTGAGGCTTACGATGGTCCTTCTTTGATTATTGCTTATGCTCCTTGTATCAACCATGGTATAAAGGCAGGTATGGGCAAAACTCAAGCCGAGCAAAAGAAAGCCGTTGAATGTGGCTATTGGCATTTGTGGAGATACAATCCTGTATTATCTGAGGAGGGTAAAAATCCATTTACTTTGGATAGTGCAGAGCCAGATTGGAGCAAATTCCAAGCCTTTATTGACGGAGAGGTTAGATATAACTCTTTGAAAAAAGCCTTCCCACAAGAAGCAGAAGAATTATTCAAAGCCTCTCAAGCAAATGCTCTTTGGCGTTATAATTCATACAAACGTATGGCTGCAATGACTTGGGAAGAATAAATTTTAAATTCATAAACTAAATTTTTTATTAAAAGGTTTGCTATAATTTTAGCAAACCTTTTTTTTGATAAATAAGAATAACTTGGAGGCTTAGTCATCTTATGGGGTGTTATAGGTTAGCATAGGTTGTTTTAGGTTGGAGCCTTTGGCTCCTAATAGGTTGTTTTAGGTTATAATAAGTTAACGTCAGCTCGGTGTAAGAGAGACTAAAAATAATGTTGAAAAATAATTGGAA
>JAUNWC010000235.1 GCA_030540495.1 Bacteroidota bacterium | reverse complement strand
AATTGATGAAACAATATTGTAAAGGTTTTAGTGCTCAACCCTTTATGTATCGTGGAGGTCCTGGCTTTCCACCGGAGAAAAAATATAGATATTTAGAACAATATGGCAATGTGTTGATTGGTAATTCTCTTACCTATGAAAATAATCATCTGGATATTTTTGACAAATTAAGAGGTATCAATAGGGAAAAACGACAACAGTTGATAGTACCTATAAATTACGGGAATGCTTACGGAGGTAAAGATAAATTTATCAAATTGTCAAATATTGAAAACACTTTATTTATTACAGATTTTATGCCTCAAAAAGATTATTTTTTATTATTAGGCAGTGTTAGTCATGCAATATACGGAAATATAAGACAACAAGCAATGGGTAATATATTTTGGTGTTTGCGAAATGGTATAAAGGTTTATTTGTATAAAGATAGTGTTATTTATAAACAATTAAAGGAGTTCGGATATAAAGTTTTTACAATAGAAGAAGAATTATCAGAAACCTCTTTAAAAGAAACTTTATCAGAACAAGACGCAGTACATAATTGTGATACTTTCTTTAATAATTTAAAAAACAAAGATAATGCAGAAGACGAGTTTCATAGAATACTTAAAAAAAGGAATACTTAATTTTTAAGATTAATTAAAAAATAGTATTTGTGAGTGATATACAAGAGGAATTGATATTTTTAATACAAATAAAAGATGAAAGAAATAAAAATAGCCGTTATCGGTTTAGGTTATGTAGGTTTGCCGTTGGCAAGATTGTTTTCAACAAAGTTTTCAACCATTGGTTACGATATGAACGCCCAAAGAGTTGAGGCTTTAATGCAAGGGCACGATGCAACATTGGAAGTTAAAGACGAATTGTTGCAAGAAGCTATCAACAAACACGGTTTTGTTTGCACAACGGATTTGGAAAAGATTAAAGACTGCAATCTTTATGTTGTTGCCGTGCCAACTCCGGTGGATGATAACAACCGTCCTGATTTGAAACCTTTGCAAGGTGCGAGCGAAACGGTTGGCAAAGTTATTTCAAAAGGCGATATTGTTGTTTATGAAAGCACTGTTTATCCTGGCGTTACAGAAGAAGAATGTTTGCCTGTTGTTGAAAAAGTTTCAGGCTTGAAATTTAACAAAGATTTCTATGCCGGTTATTCGCCAGAGAGAATAAATCCGGGCGACAAAGAGCATACGGTTGAAAAGATAAAGAAAGTCACCAGTGGTTCAACGCCCGAGATTGCCGATTTGGTTGATAAGGTTTATAACACGGTTCTGATTAACGGCACACACAAAGCCCCAAGTATTAAAGTAGCCGAAGCGAGTAAGATTATAGAAAATTCGCAAAGAGATGTGAATATTGCATTTATGAACGAGTTGGCTAAAATCTTTAACGCAATGGGAATAGACACGCACGATGTTATTGAGGCAGCAAGTAGCAAATGGAACTTCATAAAACTTTCGCCCGGTTTGGTTGGTGGGCATTGCATAAGTGTAGACCCGTATTATTTAATTCAGAAGGCACAAGTTTATGGAGTTTTGCCACGAGTTATGAGCAACGCCAGACGTTTGAATGACGGTATGGGAGCTTACGTTGCCAACCAGACAATAAAGTGTATGAACAAAGAAGGTGTTGTGGTTAAGGATGCAAAGATTTTGATTTTGGGAATAACTTTCAAAGAGAATTGCCCGGATATTAGAAACACAAAAGTTGTTGATATTTACCACACTTTGCAAGAATACACAAATAACATAACTATTTACGACCCTTGGGCAAACAAAGAAAAAGTAAAGCACGAATATAACATAGACATCACTGACAAATTAGACGAAAGCCAAAAGTTTGACGCTGTTATTCTTGCCGTTGCTCACAAAGAGTTCTTAAATTTAGACATCAAAACATTATTAAAGCCAACTGCTGTTGTTTATGATGTTAAAGGTATGTTAGATAGAAAAATTATTGACGGGAGGTTGTAAGATGGAAATAATTAAAAACATAAAGAATGTTGCAAAACTCTTTATTCAACAGAGTTTAACCTCCGAGCAATTAGTAAGAAAATTACGTATGGGGGGGGAGTAAAAGTAGGTGATAATGTGTTGTTTAGGTATCCGAATCACACTGTTATAGATATGACAAGACCATCATTGATAGAACTTGGTAATAATTTAGATATCAATGATAATTTTGTTATTATGACACATGATTTTGCTACACACGTTTTCAGAAATCTTTATGGAGATTATGTTAATTCTTCAGGCAAGGTTGTAATAGGGAACAATATCTATTTTGGTAGAAATGTTACCATTCTAAAAGGAGTTACTATTGGCGACAATTGTATTATAGGACTTGGCTCAGTTGTTACAAAGAATATTCCATCAAATTCTGTTGTTGTTGGAAATCCGGCAAGAGTTATATGTTATGTAGAAGAATATCACAAAAGAAGAAAATCTAAGCAAATACAAGAAGCATTAGAATACGGTCGTTCCATAAAGAATAGGTTTCATAGAGAGCCACAAATAACAGATTTTACAGAAGAATGGGTATTGTTCCTTAGTGAAGAGGATTACAACAATTTTCCTAAGATGAAAACCATTGTAGATTGGAGAATTAACAAATGCACTTCGTTAGAAAAGTTTTTTCAATCACCTCGTCCTTTTAATTGTTGGGAAGAATTTAAAAAAGAAGTATTAAAATCAATTTTTTAGATGGAAGATAATTTAATTACAGTGGTTGTCCCTGTATTCAATAACCAAAACACAATAGAAGAAACAATAGAAAGCGTTCTTAATCAAACTAATTCAAATTGGGAAGTTATTTGTGTTGATGACGGTTCTACAGATAATTCTGTTTCTATTATCAAAGAATATTGTAAAAAAGATGATAGAATTTCTTTAATTATAAGAGATATAGCACCGAAAGGAGGTTCGCATTGTAGAAATATAGGAGCTTTTAATGCAAAAGGGAAGTATGTGATGTTCCTTGATGCTGACGATTTGCTTGCTCCTTTTTGCTTAGAAAAGAGGTTAAGCTCTATAAAAGATACTAATGCAGATTTTGTTGTATTTCC
>JAUNWC010000234.1 GCA_030540495.1 Bacteroidota bacterium | reverse complement strand
AGGCTGTGCCTATGGCTTTGTCCTCCTATTCCAACCTATCTTAACCTATGCTAACTTATCCTAACCTATAAAAATCATTTTTTTCTTTGCAAATATGGTATTTGTGTGTAATTTTGCACTCCGATTGAGAGCAAACTAAAACGTTTAGATAAGTATAATTTTAATAATCTAACTGAGTTAAATAAACTTTTTTATTGAAATGAAAAACAAATACATTGACCTTATTGAACAGACTTTTGAATTTCCTCAAGACGAATTTTCCATAGAAGAGGATGAACTAAATTTTCATGATATTCCTTTGATGGACATAATCAAGCAATATGGAACACCTCTAAGAATAAGTTATTTGCCAAAAATATCTTCTCAAATTCAAAGAGGAAAACGCTTGTTTAATGTAGCAAGAGCGAAGGTAGATTATAAGGGTAGTTACAATTATTGTTATTGTACAAAGTCTTCTCACTTTGCTTTTGTTATGGAAGAGGTGTTAAAAAACGAGGTCAATATAGAGACTTCCTCTGCTTTTGACATCAATATAATAGAAGAATTGTATAACCAAAGCAAGATAACCAAAGAACAATTTATTATTTGCAATGGTTTCAAACGTCCTCAATACATAGAAAATATTGGCAATTTGATAGATGATGGATTTTGCAATATTATACCTATTATAGACAATATAGAAGAGTTGGATGCTATTGAAAATCAAATAAAGAGCAAATGTAATGTGGGAATAAGAATAGCAACCGAAGAGGCTCCTCAATTTGATTTTTATACTTCAAGGTTGGGTATTAGATACAACGAGATACTTAGTTTTTATAAGCAAAAGATTCAAAACAACCCAAAATTCAAACTAAAAATGCTCCATTTTTTTATAAACACAGGCATAAGAGATACGGCTTATTATTGGAGCGAATTGATTAAGTGTGTCAATGTTTATTGTGAATTAAAGAAAATAGCACCTGAGTTGGATAGTTTGAACATAGGGGGAGGTTTCCCTATCAAAAACTCTTTGGGTTTTGAGTACGACTACGAATACATGACCGAAGAAATCCTTGCCCAAATAAAAGAGAATTGCAACAAAAACGGAGTGGAAGAACCAAATATTTTTTCTGAGTTTGGCTCCTTTACCGTTGGAGAATCTGGATGCATTCTCTACTCTATAATAGACCAAAAAAGACAAAACGATAGAGAAATTTGGTATATGATAGACTCCTCTTTTATAACTACTTTACCCGATACTTGGGGCATAGGACAAAGGTTTATTCTTTTGCCCATAAACAAATGGAACAACGAATATGGCAGAGTTTTTCTTGGAGGTTTGACCTGTGATTCTCAAGACTATTATTCTGCAGAAACTCACTCCAATGCTATATACCTGCCTAAGTTCCAAAACGATGACTCCGAGCCTTTGTATATAGGATTTTTTCACACTGGAGCATATCAAGAGAGTTTGGCAGGCTATGGAGGCATACAACATTGTCTTATACCTCAACCAAAGCACGTTATTTTGGACAAAGATGAAAACGGCGATTGGACAACAAAACTTTTTTCCAAAGAACAAAGTCCTAAATCAATGTTAAAGATTTTGGGATACTAAAAAAACGTCTTATGCAACAAAGAGAAAATAGATTGCAAGTAGGATTTTTCGGACGTTGCAATGTTGGGAAAAGTAGCCTTATAAACTTGATTTCAAATCAAAACACTGCAATAGTTTCTTCCATAAAAGGCACAACTACCGATGTGGTAAAAAAAAGCATTGAACTTAATGATTTTGGTGCTATAACCTTGGTGGATACTGCGGGAGTGGATGACGAAAGTATTCTTGGGAAGGAAAGAAAAAACAAGACTTTGCAAACATTCTCGCAAGTGGATTTGGCTGTGGTGGTTATTGGTGAGAATATTTTTTCTTCTTTTGAGGAGGAGATAATAGAAGAGTGTAAAAAATATTCCTTGCCATACATTATTATATATAACAAACAAGACCTCTATCCCATAACTCAAGAATTAGCAAAGAAAGTTTCCCTTGTTTTGTCAAAAAACGAAGAAAAGGCAAGGGAAAAACTATGCTCTTTGATTAAAACAGAGTTGCAAAAAATTCATACCCCAAAGCCACCTTTGTTACACAATATCGTAGGGCAAGGGGATGTTATTCTTTTGGTTACGCCCATAGACTCCTCTGCTCCAAAGGGAAGATTGATTCTACCACAAGTAAAAACCATAAGGGAGATATTAGACCAAAAAGCAATATCCATAGTGGTACAAACCGAGCAAATACAAAGCGTTTTAGACTTGGTAGGAAAAGACAGAATAAAACTTGTAATAACAGATAGTCAAGTATTTAACCAAGTCAATAAACTTATTCCACAGGAAATAAAACTGACAAGTTTTTCTATTCTTTTGGCTAAGGAGAAGGGAAATTTTGAGGCGTATTTACAGGGTAGTCACACAATAGATTTTTTGCAAGAGGGAGACAAAGTTTTGATTTTGGAGTCTTGTACTCACACGCCTACTTGTGAAGATATAGGCAGGGTAAAACTCCCAAAACTATTGGAAAAATACACAAACAAACACTTTGATTTTGAGATAAAAGCAGGGCTTAACAACGATTTTTCCAACATAGAGGAGTATAAACTCGTTATTCAATGTGGAGGCTGTATGGCAACAGAAAAACAAATGCACTCCCGCTTAAAAATATTCTTAGATAGAGGTATTCCCGTAACAAATTATGGTATGGCTATCAGTTACGCCAACGGAATTTTTCATAGAGCAGTAGAAGTGTTTTTATAAATTTTTGGTAGGTTGCAGCCACAGGCTGTTTTATAGGGCAAAGCCGGTTGATAAGTTAGCATAGGTTGCAGCCACAGGCTGTTTTATAGGGCAAAGCCGGTTGATAAGTCAGCATAGGTTGCAGCCATAGGCTGTTTTATAGGGCAAAGCCGGTTGATAAGTTAGCATAGGTTGTAATAGGTTGAGATAGGAGACGCATAAGCGTATGATAAAGAATAACGGCTTTGCCCTATAAAACACCCTGTGGGTGCTTTGCCCTCCTATTATAACCTATGCTAAC
>JAUNWC010000233.1 GCA_030540495.1 Bacteroidota bacterium | reverse complement strand
CCGCAGAAGATTTGTTTAAGATTTGTCAGATGTTGTTAAATAAGGGAGAGTTAGAAGGAGTAAGATATTTAAAAGCCTCTACCATAGACGTTTTTAACAAAAGATACTTCGCCAATATTGGTATCAGAAGAGCGTTAGGTTTTGACAAACCTTTATTGGAGGGCAATTCCTCTCATTGTTCCAAATTTGCCTCTTCGGATAGTTATGGACATTCGGGCTTTACTGGTACTTATATTTGGATAGAGCCTCAAAATCAAACTATATTTATATTTCTTTCCAATAGAGTTTATCCTTATACTACTCCTAATAAACTTGCTAAAATGAATATTCGTACGGATATAAACGATTTGATTTACCAACTTTGAGAGAATATCTTTTAGGAAATTTGTAAAAAATATTATAAATTTGCAAACTAAAAAATAAAACAAGAAAGTATGTGGACACTGTATAAAAAGGAGATAAGTAGTTTTTTAACCTCATTGATAGGATATATAACCATAGTTGTTTTTCTTTTGGTCAATGGTTTGTTCCTTTGGGTTATAAGTTCTTCTTCGTGGAGTTTCAATATTTTTGATAGCACTATAGCCTCTTTGGATGGTTTGTTTGCTCTAAGTCCGTGGCTCTTTTTGTTTCTTATTTCGGCTATTACTATGAAGATGTTTGCCGAAGAAAAGAAAAATGGTACAATAGAAATTTTACTAACCAAGCCTATAAGCGACATTTCCATAATATTGGCAAAGTTTTTTGCTGGTCTAACCATAGTAATACTTTCTGTTTTGCCTACAATGATTTATATAATAAGTGTCTATCAATTGGGCTCACCTGTTGGCAATATGGATATGGGAAGTACTTTGGGCTCTTATATAGGTCTTGTTTTTCTTGGTGGAGTTTTTGTTAGTATTGGTATTTTTGCCTCTTCTATAACAGACAATCAAATAGTTTCTTTTATTACCTCGCTTATACTTTGTTTTTTGGTATATATAGGATTTACTTTTATTTCTTGGATTCCTTTTTTATCAAAAATAGATTTGGGCGTACGCTCTTTGGGAATAGAATATCATTATGCTTCAATGAGTAGAGGAGTTATTTCACTGCAGGATGTTATTTATTTTGTTAGTGTTACCACATTTTTTATTTTTCTGACAAGGGTAACTCTTCCGGTGGCAAGCAAAATATCGGTTAAGTTTAGTTATATTATTCAGTTATTGGTTTGCTTGGGAGTGATTTTGGTCTTAAATGTTGTGATTTATTTCTTTACAAGAGTAGAAATAGACCTTACTAAAGAAAAAAGATATTCTCTTACACCTATAAGCAAAAAACTTTTGAATAATGACAAAGACCTTGTTTATAAAATAGAGGATGTATTGACCGTGCGTTGTTACCTTGGCAAGGATATTCCGGTGCAATACAAGGAATTGAGAAAATCTTTGATAGAAAAATTAAATGAATTTCGTGCTTATAATACAAATATTCAATACGATTTTGTAGACCCTAATCTCTATGAAGGAGAGAAGAAAATGGAGTTTTATCAAAAATTGTTTAAGCGAGGATATCAGCCTTTGTTAATAGAAACTAATAGTGGAGCAAAATCCGAGCAACAATATATTTTTCCATACATAGAAGTCTCCTATAAGGGTAGGACGGTTTTTCAATCCATAATAGATATGGGTTACGCTTTTTCTGATGCTGCAATGATACAGAACAGTATTCAGAATTTGGAATATATGCTTTATTCCTCTATTCAAGCGGTTCTTAGAGACATCAAACCTTCTGTTGCTTTTCTTTATGGACAAGGTGAGTTGCCTGTGGAGAGAATTTGGGATATGATACAAACTATAGATATGAGATATATGGTAGATTCTGTATCCATAGATGGCAAGATAGATGCCTTGATAGAAAGAAAATATAACGAAGATAATTCCATAGCGTTTCGCAAAAAGTATGAGTGTATTGTGGTTGCCAAGCCTCAAAAACCTTTTACTGCAAAGGATTTATATATTTTAGACCAGTATGTAATGCGAGGTGGTAAAATACTTTGGCTTATAGACCCATTGAGTGCAAGTATGGACTCTTTGCAATCTCAAGCCTCTACTATGGCAATCAGCCTTATGACAGGAGCGGAGGAAATGCTCTTTAACTATGGAGCAAAATTGAATACCAATCTTATTATGGATTTGCAATGTGTTAAAGTGCCGATAGTTACCGGTATGTATGGCAATGGTACTCCTCAAATGACCATGTATCCTTGGAACTTTTTTGCTCAACTTTCTTCAAATTCTAATAGCGTTATTTCTCAGAGAATTAATTCTGTAAAGACTGAGTTTGCTTCTACAATAGATAGTGTTGAGAGCAATAGTCAAATAAGATACACTCCTTTGTTGCAAACTTCTGACAATACACGATTGTTAAATGCGCCTGTCAATGTTTCTCTTCAAATGTTAAAACAAAAGCAAGACAATCGTTTGTTTAATCAAGGCAAACATACCGTTGCTATGCTTTTGGAGGGCAAATTCTCTTCGGTGTTTAGGAATCGTTTGCCAGAGGAAATGTTGGAAAATTCTATGATAGCCAATGTAAATAGTTCGGATTCTACTGCAATGATAGTTGTAGCAGATGGAGATATGATAAAGAACGATTTCAAACAAGGAAGAATAATACCTTTGGGATATGATATTTATACGCATCAAATGTTTGGCAATAAGGACTTTTTGCTTAATTGTATAGACTATCTTTGTGGCAATAAGGAGTTAATACCATTGAGAAATAGAGAGGTGGTGATAAGACGTTTGGATATGGCAAAAATAGAAAAAAGTAGAAACTCTTGGGCTATGTTTAATATTTTTGCACCTTTGATAGTAATTTCTTTGTTGGGAGGTGTTATGACAATGGTAAGAAGAAACAGATTTGGAAAATAAAAATAATAATTCTATGAATATCAAGCAAGTATTTAACAAACTTAGACCAAAGAATAGAAAGCAAAGGAATATTTTTGGTTTGGTGGTTTTCCTTGTCCTTTTATGTGTTGTGGGTATTGTATGGGTAAAAAATTCTAAATCCACAACCATAAAACAAGACTATCATATAAAAGACGTT
>JAUNWC010000232.1 GCA_030540495.1 Bacteroidota bacterium | reverse complement strand
ATCAGAGAAATTACAGATAGAACACAAAACATTGAAATTCAGAAATATATTAAAAATAACTTACTATTTGTCAAAAGTTTTGATAGTATTGAATTAAATGATGTGCTTAACTTTCACAGACAGCAAACCAATAATATGACTATAACAGATTGTTCTGTTTGTGTTTATGCAAAGAAGAATAAATATAGATTACTTACAGGCGATAAAAATACACGGCATATTGCCCAAAGTAACAATATACAAGTGAATGGAGTCTTATTTCTTTTTACAGGGTTAGTTGATAGTGCTATATTAACCAAACAGCAAGCAATACAAAAATTAAAAGCCTTGCAACATAAGAATGCAAGACTTCCCAAATCAGAAATAGAGAAACTTATTACTCTATGGCAAGTATAATTTCTTTTACCTTATACCTGCCACTCCTCTTTGTATTTTATCCATAAACAACACATTAGCAATTTTAGTATTAGATAACTCTCTTGCAAGCATCCATATAGTTATATATTTTGTTGTCTTTAGTGTCCGAGACAGATAATAATCTTGTTTTTTTATTTCTTTTGTTTTATTAGATACTGCCTTTTGATGAATGGCTTTGAGTATAGAATAATTTACTCCGTCCTCACTACCCATTACAACAATAAAAAAGTCCTTGTAATTGCTCCACGCTATATTAAATATTGTTCTTTCTATATGTTTATACTGCCTTGTTTCCAATAGTATAGGTTTTGTTATTATGGCAATATTTCTACATATATCTTTTTGCTCCTTATATTCTTCTTCTATTGAATAGATATTTATATAATAAGCATTTCTTTCCTTATCATAGTCATACGAGGATAGCATACCATTACCATGCACTCTATAACAATCCTTTCTTTTATACCAAGTCTTATATTCTATGTTATACACATAAGAGTAGGCAATAGGTATATTATATTTGTATTCTATTGTTTTATCTTTTTCCAAAGGAGAAAACGCTGGTATAAATATTTCTGCCACATCCACAATGTTTTTCATTTTACTAAATACTATTTCCTTATTTATAGTATCATAGTATATTTGTGCCGATGCTATTTCCTCAAAAAATTCTATATTTATATCCGCAAAGAAGTTCATATATTGCACAAATGCAGGAGTTACTCCTTCCAATTCCTCGCAACTATCTAAGGAACTTTCAAAGGCATTGTTTATATATTGCAATATTTGGCTATAATTCTTTTGATTTGTGACCGTTGGGCGACCTTTCATTCTCTCTCCTATGTTTGTTATTCCACTTCTACCTATGATATACAATCCACTCTTAGACAAAAACACTATACCCAAAGGAGTATTACATACATATGGCGATACTATGCTCTCGTCATTCAGTTTTACCACACTACTATAAGCCACCGTTCCTGCACCTACTGTCATAGCATATATTCCGTCAGTACAAAAAACATACAAAGGAGATGTTCCAAAGTTTCTATCGTTCAAATTCTGTGTTCCCGTATTACTTCTTACTGCTATTATCCTATTATCCGTTTGTCCAAAGGAATAATTCTCCTCATTAGGACAAGCCATAGGATTATTTGTTTCTGTTAGTTGCAAAACATTGCTAAGTCTTATTATATTAGCCTTTTCTTTATATTCTTCTTTCTCTGATAGGTTTATTTCTTTCTCTTGCCAATTCTCTCTAAAAAGACTATCTGTGCCAAAACGTATATCAAAGTTCATAATATTCAAAACACCACCTTCCACTACAAAGTTATTCTCAAACAATACCTCATTTGAATTGCTTTTTGGGTTAAAGACAATATTAAATGTTGTGTTTTGCCCAGTGTGTTCTACAAATTTATTTGTCTTATATAGCGTTATCTTATACTCTTTTTGGTTTATATCAAATGTTGCATATACCTCCATCATATCAATATCTATCATACTATATTGCATATATAGATTTTGCGGTATAAAGGTTTTTATGCTATTATTATCTATTGTGCAATATTCTTTTGGGAATACTTGTTTAGTTTCAAAACTTTGATTCTCATACTTCCCTTTAAAAGCACAATACAAAGAAGTATTCCTTTCTATTACAGGCATATATAGTAAATTATCTACATCTTTCCCAAATAAAGAATAGCCCTCAAAAATAGAATACCTCAAATCAAAAAGATGTTGCTTAGAGTTATAAGTATAAGCATTTGCAAACACTATCTTATTGTCCTCACTAACATTAGGCACAGGCAATTGAACATTAGCGGTCAAATTCTTTATATCATTAGCATAAATATCAATACTTATTTTGTTATTCTCCCATGAGCCGTTACTTATATAGTCGCTTATTTCCAATAGAGTAAGTTTCTTTACCTTATAAAACACTCCATTTTCAAACACCTTAAATATTTCCTTGTTTATAGGCATAAATAAAGGATAGACACAAGCCTCGCTCATTCTTTCTGGTTTATCTTTTCCTTGTCCCACTACTTGCCATCTCTGTTGCCCTTTCCATACACCAAAGAAGTAAGTCGTATAGTTATCATAATCCTCTACATCATAAGCAAAAACAGGAGGTGTCATAAACAAGGCAACACTTCTCACCACTCCTATCTCCATCAATGTTTTTATTTGTTCTATATCCTTAAATTCTATTTCCACAGTATGATAACCAAAAACCTCTGGCATACTCACTTCATACGGAGTAACATCAAAAGTATATTTACTACTATCTACTGATGGACGAAACCTTATCTTTACAGCATCTCCATATACATATTTTCCATTTTCATCTTTGCGTACCGTATCCGCATAGTCTATATTTGAGTATTGCGTATAACTACCATCCGCTAATTCTATTGCCACTCTATACAATGACACCCCCTTTATTCTATTAGAAGGTGTTGTATTATTCCATTTTAGACTCTCATCCTCTTGCAAACATTCTTTTATTATAGAGGGTAGTTTCTCAGGGTAAAAAGCCGACAATGTTTTTATATACCCACTATTATCCGTTTTCAATGTTGCTATCTTACTACTTCCGTCATTTAGTTTATGATAAGAATACCCTCTATTATCATTAGGTTGGTTTATTCCCTTTGTTTTAAGCACAGGTCTTATATTTGAAAGACTTA
>JAUNWC010000231.1 GCA_030540495.1 Bacteroidota bacterium | reverse complement strand
TCCCAACCCATAATAACCTATCCAACCTATTACAACTTATCCCAACCTACAAAACAGCCTCTGCCTCCAATCTATTATAACCTATTTTAACCCAAATAACCTATAAAAATCCCTCTACTCCATAAAATTCAAAAAGAGCAGAAATCCGACGATTCTGCCCCTTTGAAGTATTAACCTTAAAAATATATGACATTATGTTTAATTCACTTTGCAAAATTACTACCGTTTCTGAAACTGTGCAATACCTAAAAATTGGTATTTTTATTCTAAAAGTGAGTAGATGTCTTATTTGACCATAATGACCAACAAACGAGAGTTCTTCCAAAACTCGTTCATGGACTCTATTTTGATAGAAGTTGCTTTGTTTGCTCCACCTTGCAAAGTGTAGGAATTAGTAGGGTGTGGCGTTATTAGTTTGACCTTTCCACCAGTCAAAGGTATCTCATCCACATTCCTCATATCTATCCTCTGCATATTGTCTATATTGCTGTTTGCAGCAAGGGTAAGAGTCTTGCCCAAACCTATAAAACCGCCCTCAGAATCTATTACTCCAGCCTTTTTTAACTCCTTTTTAGTACCTACAATAAAGTATGCCGTATATCTTTCGTCTTCCAATCTACTTAATTCTGTTTTATTTTTTTTTGTCTCTTGCTGCAATTTTGCCACCTGAGAATTAAGGTCGGAGATGTTGGCATTTTTTTCTTGCAGTTGTTTGGTAAGAGATATTATTTCGTCCTCTCTTTCTCCCAATCTACCATTAAGAGAAGAAAGTTGCTCTTGCAAACGTTTGTTCTCTGCAAACGAGTTTTTTTGTCTTGCAAGATTGCCTTGTAGGGCTTTTATTTTTTCTTTATCCTTTGCTATCATATCAGCCATAGCATTTATTTTTGCTACTATACTCCTTGATAAAGTTTCATCATTGCCCTCCATTTTGTTGGTTATGGTTTGCAACTCTGTATATTGAGAGGCAATATCATTAAGGCTGTTGTCAATGTCTTTCATTTGAGCAAGCATGGTTGCTATTTCATTTTTTTGTGCCGTAACCAAAGAATTAAACGAATCTTTAAGGTGCTGTTCTCTTAATTCTTGCTCCTTCTTTGTTGTGCAAGAAACCAATAAACAAATATTGGCTACAATAATCGCAAGTGTAAATATTTTCTTCATAACGATTTAATTTTTTATTATTTCAATATAATTCTTTAAACGAAATATTGCTTTTTTTATTGCAAATAAATAGAGTATTATAGGTAGGTTATAGGCAAGGTCAGTTTTATAGGTTAGCATAGGTTATTATAGGCAAGGGCTTTATCCTCTTATGCTAACCTATCTTAACCTACTATTAACAAAAATTTTTCTATCTTTGCAAAATAATTAGGAGTAGTTCCTAAAATTTAATTATTAATAGCGTTTGCTATTTGTTCTATTCAGATTGAAACTTAGGAAATTTCATAAAACAGAAAGAAGAGTAACAAGTTGCATTCCACTCTATAGCGTGGAAAATTGTTTGTCTTCTTTCTGGTATTCCTAAGACCACAATCTGAGCAAGTGATTATCCACGTGTTTTTTTATGGTCTTAGGAATAGGATAAAGAGGATGGCATAACGCAAAAACCAAAAAGAGTTATGCCAAAAGAAAAGAAAGATATCATCATTAAGGGTGATTGTATAGAAGTATTAAAGAATTTACCCGAAGAATCTGTTGATTTAATTTTTGCAGACCCTCCATATAATATGCAAACAGATGGAGAACTGTTAAGGACGGATGGTAGCAAATTTAATGGAGTTAAGGAGCAATGGGATAAGTTTTCAAGCCTAAGGGAGTATGATAATTTTTGCACTTTATGGTTAAAAGAATGTAAAAGAGTTTTGAAAAAAGATGGCTCCATTTGGGTCATAGGTTCTTTTCAAAATATTTTTCGTCTCGGTTATATTATGCAAGATTTGGACTTTTGGATACTTAATGACGTTATTTGGGCTAAACCTAACGCTGTGCCTAATTTTGCTGGTACGAGATTTCAAAATTCACACGAAACCCTTATTTGGTGCTCCAAAAACAAAGGAGCAAAATATTGTTTTAATTACAAAACAATGAAAGCCTTGAACAACGACAAACAAATGAAAAGTATTTGGAACATAGGTATTTGTATTGGCAAAGAAAGAATTAAGGACGAAAAAGGCAACAAAGTTCATTCCACTCAAAAGCCCGAGCAACTACTCTATAATATAATTCTTGCTTCAACAAAGAAAAACGACCTTATCTTAGACCCTTTTTTTGGCACTGGAACCACAGGAGCAATGGCTAAAAGATTGGGCAGACACTACATAGGAATAGAAAAAGAAGAGGATTATATCTTTGTAGCAAGAGAAAGAATAAACAACGAAAAGATACTTTCCGATGAATACATAGAAAATACTTTTGATGTTAAACCTCCAAAATTTTCTATGAAAGAACTCTTGGATATGGGTTTTTTGTACGAGGGGCAAACACTATACAATAAAGAAAAGACAAAACAGGTTACCTTGTCTTCTGATGGCAATGTAATATTGGACGGACAAAAAAATTCCATACATAAAATTTCTGCAAAACTACTTGGCAAAGCAAATAACAATGGGTGGAATTATTTTTATTGCATATACAAGGAAGAGTTTATTTGCATAGATTTGCTAAGATATTTAGCAAAAGAAGAAAAAACACCTACATTATAAATAGTTTGGAGGAAAGGAAGTATGATTTTAGATTACGAATACTTTAAACAATGCTTAAATGAAAGATTGTTTCAAAATAGTTATAGCGATTTAATAAGAAAAATAGCCGAAAACCCCGAAAGATATGTAGGATTGTTTAGACCAACCAAAGCAAAAACAAAACTTATACAAAACATTACCCAATCACACGAAATTCGTTTTGGAGATGCTTTGGAATTTATATTTGAAAAATATTTTGAAAGCACTGGCTTTGAATTACGCAACAAAAGAATATTATTCAATGAAAAAGAGTTAAATATTGATTTGTTGTTTAGCAAAGAAAATTCATTGTATATGATAGAACAAAAAGTAAGAGACGACCATGACAGCACAAAAAAGGTAGGTCAATTTAATAACTTTGAAAACAAA
>JAUNWC010000230.1 GCA_030540495.1 Bacteroidota bacterium | reverse complement strand
TAGTATACTATTAAATTGGGTGCCGATTAAGCCGGTGGTTTATTTGACGCTTACCGAAAAAGGAGCTCTCAGCGCGAAATTTACATTCTAAGAACTCATACCACAAAACATTGTTGTAAGCAATAAGCAAGATTAAAGCAGTTTTCCTGCATTAATTGAGGTCAAGATACACTTTCAACAGCAATTTTTTGTAAAAAATCCTCAGCAATGTGTATTTTCAACAAGGTAAAACCGGTAGTTGCAATTTTGAGCAAATCACTTGTATTCCAGGGTGGCATTTCAATAAGCATTGCTCTACCAATCAAGTCAGGATTGCGCAAAATGACCTCATCACAGCGATGTGGTAGGGAAACCACCACAGCTTTTAATCCATTGAATAGCTCCATCTTTAAAACTCTAGCCACATAATATTGTGCTGACTCACTCGCATAATGAAAATCATCTATAACCAGTACTTTATCATTCTCTAACAAGTATTTTACTATTTGTCTTTCAGTTCTATTATTGACAACGCTCACCTGACTAGCGGAGCCAATCACTTGCTGCTTATGAAATTCTCCTGATGCTTCAATAATTGCACTTGCGCCAAGCTTTCCTGTAAATCCAGTCCCATTTTCAGTATTACTAGCGTTAGTAATGGTCACACTTTCTGACACAGGTAGCTGTTCAGCAATATGCTGCCAAAAATCTTCTTTGCTTGTAATTTGCACGCCACTTAGGCTGACCATTTTATCTTGTGGAATTACCTTATGACATAAAACAGTTTTGCCTGATTTAGAAGCGCCAGATACAAAAACTAGGTTACCCTTCATTGCTAATGCGCGGCCTAATCTATCCTCTAATGCTTCCTTGCCATTAACTACACGACTAATGTATGTCTTCTCTGGAAATGATCTAGGGTTAAAGATATTCTCTATTTTTTCTGTTAAACCATACTCCATATCAATCACTTCCCCTTTCAAGCATTGTAGTTATTATATCACCAAAACAGATGAATTCCTAGTCTTAGCAGACTA
Organism: Bacteroidota bacterium; assembly: GCA_030540495.1. Taxonomy (GTDB): domain Bacteria; phylum Bacteroidota; class Bacteroidia; order Bacteroidales; family P3; genus Scybalousia_A. The sequence continues at coordinate 2,134 of JAUNWC010000230.1, read as the reverse complement.
TTTCCTAGTTAAATGTATGATTAGTTGATTTTCTATTCATATATAAAAATAGAAAATTAATTTAATACAAAAAAACAGATTTTCCCTGTCTCAACACCGTATCTTCAAAAACGCTAGCTTGCCAAAAACTTCTACTACCTCCGAGTCAGCAGGAATGAAAATGGTTTGTCCTTGATTAACGTTAAACTCGCTGCCATCATTTAAAAGCATTCGTCCACTGCCATCAATGCAAACCAACACCACAAATGACAAGCTATCTGTATGGAACTGAATCCCATGCTTCAGCTCGGAGGTATTGAGCATCACCTTTTCCACCTGAAAATACTTACAGCGATGCATAAACTCAGTAGCACACCCCTGAGAATATCTCATTATATGCGTGGGCTGCCTAGGACTATTGCTACTCTTAAAAGTTGCGACCGCCAAAGCTTTTTCTAGATGTAATTCGCGCCTTTGCCCACTCTTATCCACTCTATCTGTTAATGGTAAAATAAAACACAGAATTGGGGGTGAGGACAAAAACAGCTTTTACCAATTGACTCTATTATTACATTATGTAATTATATTATCTATATACCCATATTCTACACCATTATAGTGCCAGGTTTTACTGTTTTTAACTTTTTTTGCAGGATTACCAGCGTATATTGCGTGTGCCTCAGTATACCTTCCAGAAACAACAGAGTACCCCCCACTATACAATCATCAGCAATAACGCTATTTTTTAAAATCACAGCATTTCTTCCAATCCAACAATGCTTACCAATGTTGATTTCACTGAGGTAATTACACATTTTTTTCGTTCTATAATCTAGAATAGGATGCGCATCAGTATTAAATATCAAAACATCGAATGATACCATACATTCTTCTCCCAATGTACATCCTGTATTAGAATTATAAGATTCATATATCATGCTTTCAATGCTAGTATTTTTTCCAATGTCCAAGAAATGGTTATTCACAGGTTTAAAATTAAACGAGACCGCTCCGACAACAATTCTCAACTCCTTGTTAATCTTTACTCCTGTAATATTTATAGAATTGTTATCGCCAGTAAGATTTAACACGATTCTAGAATTTTTATTGCATTCTATATTTTTTAATATTATTTTATTTTCTTTCCCATTTATATTTAAGTATAGACTGTTTAGTATCTCATCATCTACATAATTTATATTATTTAATTTATTAGTCAACTTATTCATTTTTTCATACAAATATATTTTCTAATATCTTTAAATACTTTCATCATTAAGCACGCCCTTCAAAATGCTACTACATCTATAATTTTTATACTTGTGTGATAAATATTTTGATTTAATCTTTTTTCTAAATAAAGCACACCCAACTTTACTCTCTCTAAAAGTGGGCTTTTATCAAAATGACATAACAGGCTCAATATATCATTATTATATTTTTTAGAAATATTAATGTATTTGATGTACCTAGGGTTATCCAAAATATGATTTCTGTTTTCAAATACTACACGTATAGGGCTAGTAAATCTCAACCATACGTCAACTTTTTCAGTTATCCTAGAGTTTAACACATCTTGTAACAGTAACAACTCAATTATCGCTAACTCTAATTCGCTCTTCGTATGCATTATACTAGAGCCTCTTTGTCTATATGCGAACATAACATCGTTACAATAGGTAAACTCCTCTCCAAGAGCATCTAAAGAATAAATCATCCCCACATCATCGCAAAATCTATCCAAAATAAAATTGCGATCATAAACCTCTCTAGAAAACATGAAAGCAGATATATGTATATATCTAAAATTTAGTAAATAATGGTTCGGGCATTTTTTATAAGAAAAAACTTCCTCCTTACCATTATCAAACACTTTCTTGAAATTGCAGATATTAACTTTTCTACCACTATTTTTGAGTATACCGACTTGCTTATAGAATTTTTCTTTATCACAAAACCAATCGTCTCCAGATAACAGATTAATATACTTTCCATTTGCTAACGACATGCCTCTTTTTATGACATTAGATACCCTTATTGAAGCTATTATTTCTTTATCATTTACATCTCTATTCATAACAAAATATTTTATTATATTAGGATACGAAGATGCGTACTTTTTTATTAAATCTATACTACCATCATCACTACCATC
>JAUNWC010000229.1:1918-3154 GCA_030540495.1 Bacteroidota bacterium | reverse complement strand
TTTCTTCTGTTGAGAAAAAGAACGGGAACTTTGTCTAATTTTTCTAAGACCTTTTTCTCTCCAAGTCCAAAAAAGAATTCTATTATTCCTTTGTTGGCTGTGGTTTGAAAGATACATAAGTCCTTATTTTCCCGCTCGGCAAAATCAAGTGATTGTATATCTGTGTGAGTCTTGCGGTTAAGAGAATGAATGTTTCTTGTTTCTATATTAAAATTTTTAAACATCTTTCTTGCAAAACCAATGTTAAGATTTAGTTGTTTTTGCAGATATTCGTCTCTGTATCTATGGTAATAAATATCCACTATAGAGTTTGCAAATCTACCAAAATAAGAAGCCCAAAGTATTTTTTCTTTGCTTTCTTTTAAAGCGTCCATACTAAGCACAACTTCCTTAAAATCATTATTTTGTCTTCCCTTTGAGGCAAATAAAAAATAAGCAATACGAGACTGATAAAAATTCTTAATAATATTCTTTACACTTATAGGATTGTTTTTGCTTTTGCTAAGATTATCCACCTTAGAAACCAACATAACTCCATTAAGCAATTCTCCTGTGGAGTAAATAATATTTTTGCTTTCTCCTTTTAGGGCTACAAAAGAATGAGTGTAAGGAATGTCTATCTCTTTGTTTATCTGCTCCAAGTGTTTGGAAGCCTCAGAAGTGGAGATATTTGTGTATTTTTCGTCAGAAATATGCAAGAGTATAAGCCCTTTTTTTAGCATTATGGCAAACTTCTTCGCCCAAAAAACTATATCCTTATAATCCTCAAAATCTGTTATATAAGCAATAACAAATTGGTCTCTATACTCTCCTTTTTTGTATTTAGCCATTGTACGGACGTTTTTTTCGCCAATATAGTACCAAAAACAGACCTGCCAATGCTCCACCCAAGTGAGCAAAGTGAGCCACTCCGTCAGCCGTACCTAAAACTCCATTAAACAACTCCAAAAGAACATATCCAATAACAAAATATTTGCATTTTATAGGAACAAAGAAGTAAAGATATATGTAATTGTTAGGAAACATCATTCCAAATGCCAACAATAAACCAAAACATATGCCAGAGGCTCCTATGGTGTTTATTTGATTAAGATAATCAGAATTGCTAACCACTCGCTCCATTCCACCACTAACCACTCTTACTCCGCTATAAACTCCGTCAAGAATATCCTTATACATAAAATAATAAGTAATCTATTGCATAACAGCGGCTCCAAGTGCTGAAACTATACAATA
>JAUNWC010000229.1:0-1908 GCA_030540495.1 Bacteroidota bacterium | reverse complement strand
TTTTGCTTCCCCATACATTTTCCAACACGGCTCCAAACATCCATATGGCAAACATATTGAAAAACAGATGTGAAAAACTTCCATGAAACAAAGAATAAGTAAGCAATTGCCAAGGATAAAAACTCTCTGTAGGAAAAAAATGCAAGCCAAAAACTCTATCCAAACTAATACCTCTCATTTCCAAAACAACACTCAAAAGGTATATCAAAGTATTGATAATAAGCAAATGTTTGCAAACCATTGGCAATATGCTAAACCCCTGAGGTTTATATTCGTAACCGTTATTTCCTGTATACATCTCTTTTTTATTCCCTGTGTTTCTAATATTTGCAAAGATACAACAATATTTTGTTTTACAAGAAAGAGGAAGTTCTTTTATTTTTCCAACTTCTTTGGTGGCAAACTTTGATAGTTGCGAGTTAGGAATACTTGAATAAAAAACAAAACACAAAATACTATTGCAACCTTATAGGGAGCAACAACATCACTTGCAGGAAAACAAGCCTTGCTTATACTTGATACAATTATAGGAGAGATAAATTGACCTAAATATAAACTTGCTGAAATTAAAGGCATTACAGTGGTAGCGGCATCTTTTCCTCCTTTTATAGAGGCTATGGTATTAAGGTAAGGAATGGCTACTCCGTTCGCAAAACCTATTGCCAAAGAGCCTAAAACTAAGGTATAAGTATTGTTGCCATAAGCATAGAAAACATAACCTACCAAAAACAAAAGAGGAGCCAGATATTTAACATACTTGGGCATAGTGTTCATAATAGAACCAAAACACAAACCCACAAAAAAAGCAACAAGGTCTAATCCCACCATAATAAAAGTAATATGATTGGCTGTAAGGTAAGCATAAGAAAGTTGAGAAGAAATAATAGCAAAATTGGTAGGAAAAACAAAAAATATTGTCATTACAAGCAACATACCCGTAACCGAGGGGTGAAATCTTAGCAAACTTTTCATTGTTATATTGCCTGAGGCTGTTATTCTTTCGTTAGGCAAATATAATACCACAGGTATCAAAGAAAGAAGTCCGAACAAATAAACCAAAAAGGCATAATTCCAGGCTATATTTGACAACAAACCAGCCAAAAGAGTAGCAATAACACCTCCCATTTGATTCATAGCGGCAGCGACACCCATTAGTTTTGCTTGTTTCTCGGGCGGATAATAAAAAGACAGCAAACCCGTAGATAGTGGCATAATAAGTCCAACGCTAACACCCAATAAAGCCCTAAGAACAAGAATAAGATTGATATCATCCACAAAAAAAGCCAAACTACCCGAAAGAATATATATCCACAAGCCCGTAATGGCTAAAGTCCTCGTTTTGAAAAATCTACACAAATAAGAGAAAAAGAAATTGGTAACAATAATAGTTAGAGAAGGAAAAGAAACTATCAATTGTATTAGAATGTCAGAACTATTGGAAAAATGTTGCTTAATAGTTCCCAAAGCCGGAGCCATAGCAGCACCTGCCATAACGGTTAGTAAAGAGATGGACAAGATAGCAAAAGTTACTTTACTTGAAATCTGTTTCATTTTTTTTCTGAATGTTTTTTAATTATACTTATATTTTTTTAACAAAGAAATCTTCAGTCACTTAACAAACATTCGGAATGAAAATAATTGCGATACTTCTCTAAGCAAATCTTCCTACTATTTAATTTCAGTTGCTTACAATTTCAGAGTGCAAAATTACAAAATTTTTTTTTATTAGAAAAAATATAATAGGTTAGCATAAATTGAGATAGGTTGTTATAGGTTGGAGACAGAGCCTCCTTTTATAAAACGCATAAGCGTATAACAATGTAACGGCTTTGTCCTCCTATTTATAACCTATAACAACTTATGCTAACCTATCACAACCTATAATAACTAAAAAAACAAAAGGACTTT
>JAUNWC010000228.1 GCA_030540495.1 Bacteroidota bacterium | reverse complement strand
GAGATAAGACGCATAAGCGTATAACAAAAAATAACGGCTCTGCCCTTATAGGTCAGCCTCTGGCTGTGGCTTTGACCTCCTATTACAACCTATGCTAACCTATGCTAACCTAAAACAACCTATAAGGAGCCGTAGTCTGTAACCTATGCTAACTTATCCCAACTCATAAAAAAAACGGACGAAATAAATTTTCGTCCGTTTGAATTATAGTATTTTATTAAAGAATCTTATAAAACATTTACTGCCTCAATAAGTTCTTTTCCTTTTGCTACTGCATCAAGATTGGTAGGAATAAGTTTGTGATGACGCTCTGGAAGAGAGTGTTTCAAACCTTCCTCTATGTATTGCTCGGTAACAACGGGTTTGATTTTCAAAAATCCGCCCAACACCATCATATTAAATACTTTAGCCATACCCATTTCTGCACTTTTTTCTGTAGCAGGAATTTTGTAAATATTGATATCCTTACGAGTAGGTGCTTTGGTTATACCATTAGGGTCGTATATCAAAAGACCTCCCGGTTTAACTGCACTCTCAAATTTGTCTAAGGATTGTTGGTTAAGTATGATGGCGGTGTCAAATTGGCTTATTATAGGAGAGGATATTCTCTCGTCTGAAATAATAACAGAAACATTTGCTGTTCCTCCTCTCATCTCAGGACCATAACTTGGCATCCAACTAACTTCTTTGCCTTGCATTGCGCCGGAATAAGCAAGTATTTTACCCATAGATAAAACGCCTTGTCCTCCGAAACCTGCTATAATTATTTCTTCTGTCATTGTCTTATTTTATTTTTTATGGGTTAAACACTTATTTCACAGGAACCAACTCTCTGATAACTCTACTATCCTCAGGGTTGTATTCTCTTACTATTTTACCCTCAGTTTTTATGTCGCCCAAAACATATTTAGGGAACATATTCTTGCGCATCCATTCGTTAGAAGCCACAGGAGTCATTTTCCAACCAGAGTTACAAGTAGAAACAAACTCTACAAACTGAGTTCCTCTTTTTGCTGCTTGGTTTTCAAAGGCTTTTCTTACGGCTGCTTTTGCTTTTCTAACATCGCCAGGAGTAGAAGCACTCTGACGAGTAACAAAATCTGTACCCGGAAGTTGAGCCACTAATTCAGTGATTTGCAAAGGCCATCCGTTCAAATCTACTCTACGTCCGTAAGGAGTAGTAGCCGATTTCATACCAACAAGAGTGGTAGGAGCCATTTGACCTCCTGTCATACCATAGATAGCATTATTTACAAAGAATATTACTATGTTTTCTCCTCTGTTACAAGCATGGATGGTTTCTGCTGTACCTATTGCAGCCAAGTCACCATCTCCCTGATAAGTAAAAGTATGGTGGTCTGGGTGAAGTCTTTGTATTGCAGAAGCCAAAGCAGGTGCTCTACCGTGAGCCGCTTCAACAAAATCTACATTAAAATAATTGTAGGCTAAAACTGAACAACCAACGGGAGCAATACCTATTGTTGTTTCCTGTATGCCCATTTCTTCTATTACCTCTGCTATTATTCTGTGGATGGTTCCATGAGGACATCCTGGACAATAGTGCATAATAGCATCGGTAAGAACGCTTGTTTTTTTATAAACAATATTTTCCGGTTTTATTACTTCTTCGTTAAACATAATTTTAGCCTTTAATTAATTTGTTTTCCAATGCTTCAACTACTTCGTGTGGTGTAGGTATTATACCACCGTAACGTCCAAAATATTCAACAGGGCATTTAAACTCTGAGGCAAGACGAACATCTTGTACCATTTGTCCTGCAGACATCTCTACTGAAAGCATACCTTTAACTCTTTGAGCCAACGCTTTTATAGGAGCGGTTGGGAATGGGAATAAGGTTATAGGACGCAATAGACCTGCCTTTATACCCTTGTCTCTTGCAAGTTGAAGAGCCTTGTGTGCTATACGAGCACAAGAACCATAAGCAACGAATATGTATTCTGCATCTTCACACATAATTTCTTCATACAAAGTATCGTTCTTTTCCATTTCACGATATTTTGCTTGGAAACGATGGTTGTTTTGTTCTTGTTTTGCAGAATCAAGTTCCAAAGAGGTTACTATGTTGTGGTCTCTTGAGGTAGGTTTTCCAAACGCAGCCCAAGGAGCCTTTTCTGCTATTTCTTTAGCCGTCCAACGAGGAACATAATCTCCAACATAAACCTTCTCCATTACTTGACCTATGGCACCATCAGAAAGTATCATAACAGGATTTCTGTATTTGAATGCTATATCCCAAGCCTTAAATACAAAATCATACATCTCTTGAACGCTTGCTGGTGCAAGAGTATAAAGTTGATAATCTCCGTGACCACCGCCTTTTGTTGTTTGGAAATAGTCTGCTTGAGAAGGCTGAATGGTGCCCAAACCAGGACCTCCACGCATAACATTTACTAATAAACAAGGAAGTTCTGCTCCAGCAAGATAAGTAACACCTTCTTGCATAAGAGACATTCCGGGTGAGGAAGAAGAAGTCATAACTTTTTTACCTGTTGCGGCACCGCCATACACCATATTAATTGATGCAACTTCGCTTTCGGCCTGCAAAACTACCATACCTGTTTTATCCCAAGGCATTTCTGCCATAAGATGCTCCATAACTTCGGATTGTGGGGTTATTGGGTATCCGAAATAGCCGTCACAACCGGAACGAATCGCTGCTTCTGCAATCGCTTCGTTACCTTTCATTAATTTTAACTCTTTTGCCATTTCTTTTTTATAGTTTTTAGTTAGACCTTGGCTTTGTAAACCGTTATTACTCCATCAGGACAAACCATGCCACAAGAAGCACAGCCGATACAATCGCCGTTTATCATTTCAGCATAGTTATAACCCTTTATGTTTACATTCTTTGATAAAGCAATTACTTGCTTAGGGCAGACGCTAACACAAACGCCACAACCTTTGCATTTATCTTTATCAACTACAATTGCTCCTTTTATTGCCATTGTTTTATTGTTTTAAGTGGGTTAATACTTTACTCTTAAATTAGAATGCAAATTTAGGTTATTTTTTTTGACTAACAAATTTTTTTGTATTTATTATGACTTTATCTCTCTTTTTCTTAGATAAAAAAGGATACTAATTTTGTGTTTATAGAGCGACTACCTTTTGGCAAAAATGCAAAACAACTTT
>JAUNWC010000227.1 GCA_030540495.1 Bacteroidota bacterium | reverse complement strand
CCTATTATAACTTATGCTAACTTACTCCAACCTATAAAAAAAGGAGAGGCTAAGCCTACTCCTAAAGTTTATACTGGGAGGATTTTCCAAATATTGTCTATTAAGAAAAGTTTTGGTACAATAGGACAAGTGTTAAAAGTAAATGTATAATCAAAAACATCGTCCAAATGATGCCTCCTTAGTTTATGTACATGTTTAGCCTTATTCAAAGTTAGCCAAATATCTTTTTCGCTTTCTTTCCACAAGGAGAGAGCCATATTTGTAGCATCGTCTCTGGTAATGAAAGAACCTTCTAATAACCTTTTTGCCAAGGCTCCTGCAAACATGGTATCCTCCAAACAAAAATTGCCTCTCCACCCCGAGCAAACTATTTCTACATCGCATTTTTGTTTTATCAAATAATCTGCCACAGTGTCAATATTAGAAAAACAAGCCACAACAACCTCTTTTGCATTGTGTTTCAAGGCTTGCATCATTGCCTTTGTGCCATTGGTAGAGGAATGTACTATTTCCTTTCCCCTTACATCCTTATTTAGAAAATCAAAAGCCGAATTGCCAAAATCAGCCATTTCCAAACCCTTTTCCAATCTTTCTCCGGCTATAAGGTAACCTTTCTTTTTGTATTCCTCTACCTCCTTTAAAGTGGCAACAGGAATAATTTCTGCTCCACAATATACTGCAGTACAAAGAGTTGTTGTTGCCCTAAGGATATCTACTATTACACTTATATAAGGTTTTTCTCTTTTTATGGTATCATATAACAAGGGCGAAAGAATAGTAGAAACACTAAACTCCTTCTCTGTTTGCTCCATATTTCTTTATTTCTCTACTTTATTCAAACTTATATACAATTCGTCAAGTTGTTGCTGGGATATAACGTTAGGCGAATCAGACATAAGGTCTCTTCCACTATTATTCTTTGGAAAAGCAATAAAATCTCTAATAGAATCCACTCCTGCAAATATTGCACACAACCTATCAAAACCAAAGGCTATACCTCCGTGTGGCGGAGCGCCGTATTCAAATGCTTGCATTAAAAAGCCAAATTGTTGTTTGGCAGACTCTTCTGTAAATCCCAAGGTTTCAAACATTTTCAACTGCACTGCTCTATCGTGTATTCTTATGGAACCGCCTCCTACTTCTGTACCATTAATAACGAGGTCGTATGCACTTGCTCTAACTTCCTTAGGATTGTTTTGCAATTTTTCTGGATAGTCCTCTGGGTTTGGCGCAGTAAATGGGTGGTGCATAGCATAAAATCTTTGGTCTTCCTCACTCCACTCCAAAAGAGGAAAATCCGTAATCCAAAGTACAGCATAGTTGAAAGGGTCTCTCAGACCAAGCCTTTGCCCCATCTCCAAACGCAATGAGCAAAGTTGTACTCGCGTTTTCATCTTTTCTCCTGCCATTATTAAGATAAGGTCGCCTTTTTTGGCAGAAAATTTTTGTACTATGGCTTGCAAATCTTCTTCTGTAAAGAACTTATCCACAGAAGATTTCAACGTTCCATCATTGTTATATTTTATATAAACCAAGCCCGAGGCTCCTACTTGCGGACGTTTTACAAAATCTGTCAAAGCATCAAGTTGCTTGCGAGTATATTCTGCACAACCCTCTGCACATATTCCCACAACCAATTCTGCATCATCAAAAACCTTAAATCCTTTGCCCTTTGCCACATCGTTTAACTCCACAAAACGCATATCAAATCTTATATCCGGCTTATCTGAACCATAGTATTTCATAGCGTCTTGCCAAGTCATACGTTGAAAAGTAGGTAAGTCCAAATTCTTTTCTTCCTTGAATAGATATTTTATAAGGTTCTCAAACATATTCAACACATCTTCCTGTTCCACAAAAGACATTTCACAATCTATTTGCGTAAATTCAGGCTGACGGTCGGCTCTAAGGTCTTCGTCCCTAAAACATTTTACTATCTGAAAATATCTATCAAAGCCCGCAACCATCAAAAGTTGTTTATATTGCTGAGGACTCTGAGGCAAAGCATAAAACTGATTAGGATTCATACGCGAAGGCACAACAAAGTCTCTTGCTCCCTCTGGTGTGGAGCGAATAAGAAACGGAGTCTCTATTTCAAGAAAATTCTCTTTGCTAAGAAAGTTTCTTGTCAGCATAGCCAAACGATGACGAAGTTCAAGATTTTGCTTAACATTATTTCTCCTTAAATCCAAATAACGATACTTCATCCTTAATTCATCTCCTCCATCCGTGTTGTCTTCTATGGTAAAAGGAGGTATTTGAGAAGTATTCAACACCTCCATTTCCTTTACCTCTATTTCTATATCTCCAGTAGGTATTTTGGAGTTCTTGCTACTTCTTTCTCTTACCCTACCTTTTACCCTTACAACATACTCTCTTGCAAGAGTTTTTGCCAAATCTTTTATTTCTAAAGAAGAAGTTTCCTCCACCACTATTTGTGTTATTCCATACCTATCCCTAAGGTCTATAAAGGTCATACTTCCAAGGTCGCGACTCTTTTGTACCCAACCACTTAAAACTACTTCTTGTCCTATGTTTTCTTTGCGAAGTTCTCCGCAAGTATGCGTTCTATACATTGTATTATATGTTTTTACAAATTCCTTAATAAATTTAGATTTGCAAAGTTAATAAATTTTCTAATACTAATAACCTATTTAATAGGTTGCAGCCTTAGGCTGTTTTATATAGGTTAGCATAGGTTGGAGGCCTTAGCCTCCTTATATAAGACTTTATAAGCGTATAACAAAAAGTAAGGGCTTTGCCCTCTTATGCTAACTTACAAGGAGCCGTAGGCTCCAACCTATAACAACCTATTAAGAGGCTCTGCCTCCAACCTATCTTAACCTACCAAAAACCACCAAAAAACAGAAAATCGGTTTACTGAGAATCAATCAGTTAGAAAAAAAATTTTTGCAAATGCTTGCACAGGTCTAAATTTCTTCGTAACTTTGTAAAAAGAAATACACCTTCCTTATTTTCCCTCATTTTTACCCTTGTAACTGCTTGATAATCAGCGAGAACGAATCTTCGTTTTATTTTCTCGAAAGCAAGATTCGTTCCAACGAAAGCAAGATTCATTTTTCTGAAACGAAGAAAAAATCAAAAATTTTCAAGAAAAATTCTCATAAATCGCTGTTTTTCAGCAAAAAAGCCCGA
>JAUNWC010000226.1 GCA_030540495.1 Bacteroidota bacterium | reverse complement strand
GCACAGAGCCTTATGGTAGGTTCCTATAATATAAGGTGTGTTATGCACTCGGATAAATCTCGGGGAGATGTTTGGAATATTCGTTATCCCAAACTTTGCTCTCAGATAAACTTTATAGAACCAGATATATTTGGCACTCAAGAGGCTTCTGACAAACAAATAAAGCAAATGCTAAAAATCTTAGATAACTACTCTTTTATAGGAGTAGGCCGAGACAACGGAAAGAAAAAAGGAGAGCATTCGGCTATATTTTACAACAAAGAAAAGTATGTTTTGTTAGACAAAGGCAATTTTTGGTTGAACGAATCACCCGATAAACCCGCTATAGGTTGGGATGCGGCAAAGATTAGAATTTGTTCTTGGGGTAAATTCAAAGAAAAAAACTCAGGCAAAGAGTTATTCTTTTTTAATCTACATTTAGACCACAAAGGCAAAGAGGCTATAAAGCAGTCCTCTCTTTTGGTAATAGAGAAAATAAAAGAAATAGCAAAAGAAAGTCCTGTGGTGCTTAGTGGAGATTTTAACAGCGACCAAAATAGCGAGGCTTATAATATTTTTTCTCAGTCAGGTTTGTTGTTTGATACCTATGATTTATCCAAAAATAAGTTTGTGGAAAACGGAACCTACAACGCTTTCAACCCCGAGAAAAAAACAGACAGAAGAATAGACCATATCTTTGTTTCCAAACATTTTTTGGTAGATAATTATGCTGTTTTGACCGATGGTTATTGGACAGAAAACACTGACAAGAAAACCAAAGAAAAACAACCTTTCATAAAAAGAACTTTCTCTGACCACTACCCTATTTTTGTCAAACTAAAATTCAAAGAATAGTAGAATGAAAAGAATTTTTGTTTGTGTCAGTAACGATGTTTATAACGACAACAGGGTAAAGAAAACTTGCACCAGCCTATATAAATTTGGTTTGGAGGTTCATCTTTTGTGCTTAAAATCAAAATACAACACTCCAAATCCTTATTCTAACTTTGTTCTTCATCCAATAAAGCACATATTTAAGAAAAATTTTCCCTACTATGCCGAGTTGAACATAAGAATATTTTTCTCCCTCCTCTTTAAGCCCTTAGATATTATATGGGCTAATGATTTGGATACTTTGTTGGGATGTTTTTTGGTCAGTAAATTGAGAAACAAACCTATAATTTACGACTCACACGAAATGTTTTGTCAAGTGGCAGAATTGCAAGACAATCCTAAGGCTCAGAAAGTTTGGCTTGGTTTGGAGAAATTTATGCTACCCAAACTCAAATATGTAATAACAGTTTGCGAGCCTATAAAAGATTATTTCAAAGAAAGGTATAACATAGAGGCAAAAATAGTAAGAAACATACCTTTGCAAGAGGCAAACAACTCTTTTGTCAAAACCTTTCCTATGAAAGAAAAAATAATAGTTTGGCAAGGAGCAACCAATATAGATAGAAGTTTGGAGGATATAGTCTTGGCTATGAAAAACATAGAGGCAAAACTATATATTATGGGTAGAGGAGATATAATAAAAGAATTGGAAAAAATTATAACAGCCAACAACTTGGAAAACAAAGTAATACTTACGGGAAGATTGACCTTTGAACAAATGATGGCTTATACTAAAAGAGCAAGCATAGGACTTTCTTTGGACAGACCAACTAACGAAAATTATAGAATATCCTTGCCAAACAAAATCTTTGAATACATAAACACCTCCACACCAATAATATGTACTCCTTTGCCCGAAATAAAAAAAATAGTAGAAAAATACAATGTAGGTTGCTTTATACAAGAGCCTACTATGAAAAACATAAGCCAAACAATTAACTCCGTTATAAACAATAATGAATTGTTACAAACTTGGAGCAACAACTCCCTTTTGGCACAAAAGGATTTGTCTTGGCAAAACGAAGAAAAAGCAATTTTTGAAATAATACAACAAATAAATAAATAAATAAAATGGTTATGAAATACATATTTTTTTTGGTTCTCGTGCTTGTTTTGTTATCCTGTATAGCAAAGGCACACAATAGTTTAAGAGATACTTCTTTTATAGATAGGGCTTTGGATAACAATCTTACAAGAGTAAGCCTCGTTACTACTCCGTTGTTTCTTCAAGGTTTGAAAATGAGTCATGAAAAAATAGATTTTTCTAATTTCAGAGATATACACTACCCAAATTTTCATACCTCCATAGACAACTATACTCAGTATTTTCCTCTTGCTCTTACCTTTGGGCTAAAACTTTCGGGAGTAGAAAGCAAATCTTCTTGGAAAAGATTACTTGCTGCCACTTTTTTTGTTATGCTTATAGATAATGGTACGGTTAAGATAATGAAAACTCTAATTCATGCCAAACGACCAGATTTTACGGGCAACAATTCTTTTCCTTCTGGGCATACGGCACAAGCTTTTATGAGTGCTCATATGTTTGTAAAAGAATATGCTATGGACAATTATTTTTATTCTACTTTGGCTTATCTAATGGCTACTTTTACGGGTACAATGAGAGTAATGAATAATAGGCATTGGATGAGCGATGTTTTGGCAGGAGCCTCCATTGGTTTGTTTTCCACAGAATTAGCCTATTTTTGTAGCGATTTGTTATTTAAGTACAAAGAGGAAAAGTATGATTTCAAAGGCAGAAATCCTTTTTTCATAGGTTTGCAAACAAGTTATAATCTTTCTTTTAATGAATACCATAACTTGTCAGAAAATAGGAGTATAAAATTTCTTAATGGAGCAAGCACAGGAATACATACTGGTTATTTTTACAATAAGTATTTGGGAAGTGGCATTTATGCCGACTACTCTAATTATAGGTATTTTGACCCTAATGCTTGGGAGAAAAAAGATATTTCCTTCTACTATATTGGAGCCAATCAATATTTTTCCCTACCGCTGCATAGTCGTATAATTTTGGCTTCTCATTTGGGTTTGGGCTATACGTATTCGGAGCATTACAAACGCTTCCCTATCAAAATATCAAGGCAAGAAAACCTCAGATACGAAGTAGGAGCAAGCCTTTCCTTATTGCTAACCTCTCATACTGCCATTCGCTTCTTTGCCTCCTATACAAACACAAAATTAGAAATAGAAAACAACTTCTACCCTTTCCAAACTCTTAACTTTGGAAATACAATAGCAATTACTTTCTAACAAGTACAGCTAGCAGCCTGTTTTA
>JAUNWC010000225.1 GCA_030540495.1 Bacteroidota bacterium | reverse complement strand
AATATTGGATTGTCCTATTGTTATTTTCAATCCCGTAAAATCTATTCCTCCGGTTAATATTCCTATCAATGGCATTATAACATCATTAACCAAAGAAGAAACTATTTTGCCAAACGCTCCTCCTATAATAACTCCCACAGCCATATCCACAACATTTCCTCGTACAGCAAACTGCTTAAATTCCTTTATAATACTCATGATTTTTTGTGTTTACACGTGTTTTATAAAATCCTCTCTACAAGTTGCAAAGTTACATTTTTTTTATAAAAAGACAAAATATTTGGGATTTATTCTACTATAATAAGAAAAATGCGAGGGCAATTTTGTTAATTATTGAATAAAAAAAACAAAAAATATTTTGCAAGAAATAACAAATACTTTATTTTTGCAGGAAATATTATTGTAATAAACACAAAAATAGGAGAAAGAAAGATGAAAAAGTTATTCTTATTATTAGCCCTTGCATTATCTCCACTTATGTTTTGGAGTTGTGATGAGGACGATACTTTAGACAGCCTTACAGGATATGTAAAATTTACCTTAGAAGGACAATCATACGACTACACCGGAGCAGTAAGCACAACCACTGGTGGCAAATTTGTTATCACAACAGGCTCCTCACAGGGTGCTGTGGCTTTGTCCTTAGAAGGTTCTCAAACGGGAACTTATCAATTGGGCATAGGCTCAGATATTACTTCTGTAACAAGTTTTATAAGTGGAGGTCTTAGTTATGATAACCTATCCAATACACTTGTTTTTTATCCTTTTGATGGAGAAAAATATGTTATCATTGGAGGCAGTTGTACAATTACCTCATCGGGAAGCAAAGTTAAAGGAACATTCTCTGGAGTTGCTGTCCCTTGGGACGATATAACAAATTTGGATGCCTCTACTTTGCTTAGCATAGTTACGGGTAGCAACAATATTAGTGGCTCATTTGTTGCCTACAAATTGTAGAAAAACTAACAAGAAAAAACACTTATAGGTACCTTGAAAGTAAAAAAAAGTGTTTTTTTGTAGTGTAAAATAAAAAAAAATTATAATTTTGCAAACTCAAACTTGTGAGTTAAAATAAGTTATAAAGTATATAAAGTAGTATTATTAATAAAATTAATTTAGAAAAGAAATGACGAAAGCAGAGATAGTTGCTGAAATAGCACAAAGAACAGGGATGGAGAAAGTAAATATCCAAGAAGTTGTTGAGGAATTTATGAACGTTTTAAAAGGCTCTTTGAAAAAAGGAGACAACGTTTATCTTAGAGGTTTTGGCTCATTCATCATAAAGAAAAGAGCAGAAAAAACTGGCAGAAATATTTCCAAAAATACTACCATAATAATACCTGCTCATAATATTCCTGCATTTAAGCCATCAAAAACTTTTGTAGCAGAAGTAAAAAATAATGTTAAATAATTAAAATCATAGAAAAAATGCCAAGCGGAAAGAAAAGAAAAGGCCACAAGATGGCGACACACAAACGCAAAAAACGTTTGCGTAAGAACAGACATAAGAATAAATAAAACTTATGTTTCTATGTGAGATAACCTTTTTTAGAAGGCTATTTCATTAAGGAATAAAATATTGCGAAACTATATTTTTTTAAGAAAGGTTTCGCAATATTTTTAGAAACAAACAAACACCAATAAAAAAACTCCCAAATGAATAAAGATTTAATTATACAAAAAAAAGGAACAGGAGTTGAAATAGCGTTATTGGAAGACAAGCGTCTGATGGAACTTCATAAGGATTTCCCAGATGCCTCCTATACAACGGGAGATGTCTATCTTGGTCAGGTCAAAAAAATAATGACCGGACTTAACGCTGTATTTGTTGATGTTGGTGCAGGAAAAGACGGATTCTTACATTATTTAGACCTTGGACATAATTTTTTGCAAATGCAAAATCTTGTTTCCAAGTGTATTTCAGGCAATACAGATGCTTTGCAAAAAAGCAAGAGAAATATACCTGAATTGGACAAAAACGGAGTAATAAGCGATGTACTCAAACAAGGACAACTAATCTTAGTTCAAATAACCAAAGAACCTATATCCACCAAAGGACCTCGCCTTAGCGGAGAAGTGTCTTTTGCCGGCAGGTATATAGTTTTAGTGCCTTTTGGTAACAAAATTTCGGTATCTCAAAAAATCAAGAGCATAGAGGAAAGAAAACGATTGAGAAGATTGCTCGTAAGTATAAAGCCCGAAAATGTTGGTCTTATTGTTAGAACGGCGGCAGAGAATGCCTCATCGGCTGAGTTAGACGAAGAGTTAAAAAGTCTTTACGAAAAATGGACTACTCTCCAAGAGAATTTAAAAAACGCCACACCTCCTAAGAAAATGGTATCAGAGGAAGACCAAAGCGTAGTTGTTTTGAGAAATATGTTGAGCGAAGAGTTCAATAGTATTTATGTAGATAACGCTCCTTTGTACGAAGAACTAAAATCATATGTCAAAAAAATATATCCGCAAAAAGAAGATATTCTAAAATTGTACAAACTACAAACTCCTATATTTGAACAGTTTGGAATAGAGAATCAAATACGTAATTCCTTTGGAAAGATAGTTACCATTCGTAGTGGAATATATTTGATTATAGAGCAAACTGAGGCAATGGCAGTAATAGATGTCAATAGCGGAAATAGAACAAAGTCATCTCAAGACCAAGAAGAAAATGCCCTAATGGTAAATACCGAAGCAGCCATAGAGATTGCCAGACAATTGAGGCTTAGAGATATGGGAGGAATTATAGTTATAGATTTTATAGACATGGTAAAAAGCATAAATAGAAAAAAATTGTTTGATACCATGCGGACAGAGATGGAAAAAGACCAAGCACGCCATACCATACTTCCTTTAAGTAAGTTTTGCCTTATGCAAATAACAAGACAAAGAGTAAGACCTATGTTAAATGTAGAAGTCTCTGAGGTTTGTCCTACTTGTAATGGTAGCGGTACTATAAAATCTTCTATCAATGTACTCAACGATATATGTAACGATATTAAATATCTTTATGTGGAGCAGAATGAAAAAACTTTGACCATAGCCGTACATCCTTTTGTCTATGCTTATATAACAAAAGGTTTGTTTAAGAAACCATACAAACAATGGGAAAAAGAATATGGAGTTAAGTTAAAAATAGAATCCGAATCCGATTTAGCACTTAATCAATATGTATTTTT
>JAUNWC010000224.1 GCA_030540495.1 Bacteroidota bacterium | reverse complement strand
TTCTCTGTTAAGAGAAAATTCTAAGTTAAGTAGTTCATTCCTATTAAAAAATATCTCTTTCATTACTCTCAAAAAAATATACAGTTATCAAATCTTTGCCAAAATTATAAGATTTGATTCAAATTACAAAAAAAAATAACTAAAATTTTGTTTTTTCTTATCTTTGCAAAAAAATACAATGCCTTATGACAGAAGAACAAATTATTTTACAAGCCTGGGACAACAGAGAATTGTTAAAAGAAAGACAAACAATAAATGCAATAAATGATACCATAGCCCTTTTGAATAGAGGGGAAATAAGAGTTTGTGAAAAAAAACAAGAGCAATGGATAGTCAATGAATGGATAAAGAAGGCCATTGTTCTATATTTTCCTATAAACAAGACAAAGAAAATAATGGCGGGAGATTTAGAATTTGCTGATAAAATTCCCACAAAGAAAGATTATTTGGAATGGGGAGTAAGGGCTGTGCCTTCGGCTGTTGCAAGGTTTGGAGCCTTTATTGCTCCTGGTGTTATACTAATGCCTTCATACGTAAATATAGGAGCATACGTGGATAGCGGTACAATGGTGGATACTTGGGCTACAGTGGGTTCTTGCGCACAGATAGGCAAAAATGTACATTTGGCAGGAGGAGTAGGTATAGGAGGAGTTTTAGAACCCATAGGAGCAACACCTGTTATAATAGAGGACGATTGTTTTATAGGCTCAAGGTGTATAGTAGTAGAGGGAGCAAGAGTTTGCCAAGGAGCCGTGTTGGGAGCAAACACTGTTATTACTGCTTCTACCAAAATCATAGACGTAACCTCAGAGGAAAAGAAAGAATACAAAGGCTATATTCCTCCTAATGCTGTGGTGGTGCCAGGTAGTATTACAAAAGAATTTCCAGCGGGAAAATATAATGTTAATTGTGCTTTGATTATAGGCAAGAGAAAAGAAAGTACAGATAAGAAAACTTCCCTTAATCAAGCCTTAAGAGAATTGGAATAAAAAAACGTTTTCATAAAAATAAAGAGTAAGTAGAAAAGGATGACAGAACAAAGAGATAGGTGTGTTCTTGTAGCGGTACAAACGCCATATGTTTCGGATGAAAATCTAAAAGAATATCTTGATGAGTTGGCTTTTTTGGTGGAAACCTTAGACGCGCAAGCCATAGCAAAGTTTTCTCAACGTTTGCCTATAGTAGATAGTAGAACTTATATAGGTAGCGGAAAATTAGAGGAAATAAAAACTTATATTACAGAAAACGAGATAGAATGGGTTGTTTTTGATGATGAATTGTCGCCTTCTCAACTAAGAAATATAGAAAAAATACTTTCTTGCAATATTTTGGATAGAACTCAGGTAATACTAAATATTTTTGCCAAAAGAGCAAGAACCTCTCACTCCAAAATTCAAGTAGCCTTAGCAGAATACAAATATATGCTTCCTCGTCTTACCCGAATGTGGACTCACTTGGATAGGCAAAAAGGAGGTCTGAATATGAGAGGACCGGGAGAAACTCAGATAGAAACCGACCGAAGAATCTTGCTTTCTAAAATATCTCTGTTGAAAGAAAAACTTATAAAATTAGACAAACAAAAAACTTTGCAAAGAAAAAACCGAGAGGATATGGTTAGAGTTTCTTTGGTAGGTTATACCAATGTGGGTAAATCTACTCTTATGAATTTGCTAAGCAAATCTGAGGTTTTTGCAGAAAACAAACTTTTTGCCACTTTGGATACCACCATTCGCAAAGTGGTAATAGAAAATTTGCCTTTTCTTTTAACCGATACAGTGGGTTTTATAAGAAAGTTGCCTCAAACTCTTATGGAAAGTTTCAAAAGTACTTTGGACGAAGTTACCCAGAGCGATTTGTTGGTTCATGTTGTGGATATTTCTCACCCCGATTTTGAAAATCAAATAGATATAGTAAACAATACACTTAGAGAAATTGGAGCGGTGGATAAGCCTACAATATTAGTTTTTAACAAAATAGATAATTACACTTACATAAAAAAAGACGAAGACGATTTGACTCCAAAGGAAAAAATCAACTTTTCCATAGAGGAGTTAAAACAAACTTGGATGGCAAGAAACGATTGTCCAACGGTTTTTATATCTGCCACCAACAAAGAAAACGTTGAGGAACTAAAAAATTTGATGTATGAAAATATAAAAACCATACATGCAAAAATCTATCCTTACAATAATTTTCTTTATGAAATTTATGACAATGAAACTATTGAAAATTAGTAATTTATTGTAGAATAAAAAATAGGAGTAAAAAGATTATGTTATTTTTAGATGCAAGTTTAACAGCAGAAAATGCACCAAGCGATATAATTAACGGAATTATACAATGGTGTACTCAAAATGGAATGAATGCAACACAAAAAATAGTTATTGCATTGGTTGTTCTTTGGTTGGGTTTTAAGGCTATAAAGTTTATTAAAAACAAATTAAAGAAAGCCTTTGATAAGAATAGTCTTGACCCAACATTGCGTCCGGTTATTCTTTCCATAGTTAGTGTGGGACTAAAAATCTTATTGATTATTGCAATTATAGGTTATTTGGGCATACCTATGACATCCTTTGTTGCCATTTTGGGTGCGGCAGGTTTGGCTGTTGGTATGGCTCTTAGTGGTACCATACAAAATGTAGCCGGAGGTATTGTTATTTTGGTTTTTCGTCCTTTCAAACTTGGCGACTATATTTCCACACAGGGTTATGAGGGTACGGTAATGAGTATTAAAATATTTTCTACCGTCATTAATACAACAGATAACAAAGTAATTACCCTGCCAAACGGAACACTTTCTGCCGGCAATATTATCAATTATAGCACTATGGAAAAAAGACGTATTACCCTTAGTCCCGTTATGGCTTTGGGTACTGATGTTGAGGCAGTAAAACAAGGAGTAAAGACTATAATAGAGTCTAATGAAAAAATACTTAAAGAACCTGCCTATGCTTTAGTAACGGTTATAAATAATGGCTCAGTAAGTTTGGATATTAGAGTATGGTGTATGACCTCAGATTATTGGGATGTCAATGATTATTTGAACAAAGAAGTATATAACTATTTAAGAAAAGAAAACATATCCGCCCCATATACAAAAGTGGATATAATGAAATAAAAATTTCATGGGTAATAATAAGTTGAGATAGGTTAGCATGGATTACAGCCACAGGCTGT
>JAUNWC010000223.1 GCA_030540495.1 Bacteroidota bacterium | reverse complement strand
GCTAACCTATGCTAACCTATCAACCGGCTTTGCCCTTATAAAACCGGCTGTGCCTGAGCCGAAGGCTCCAACCTATCTTAATCTTATTATAATCTATAAGTTTTGCTTTGTGGAAGAAGTGATTTGATGTCAAATACTATATGCTTGTCCTTTACCAAGTTATCTATGTTTATATTCAGAAAATCTTTATGTGCAACCGCAAGAATTACTCCATCATACTTCTCCTTTGATAAAACTCTTTCTCCTTCCACTCTTTTACCTTCAAAAAATCTATCACCTTCCAAAACTCTTTCGCTCTCTTTTTGCTCTATCTTTTCATTATTAAAACTTTCTAAATCTTTGAACAATAAAATATTATCTAAACTTATTCCATATTCCTTTGAAACCTCTTGCCTATCCGCCCAAGAATCATAAATATCTACCTCTATCTCGTATTCTCGCAAAGTCTTATATATATCATAAACCTTTGTATTTCTTATATCTGTACAATTCTCCTTAAAAGTAAAACCAAGAATAAGAACCTTAGAATGAAGTATTTCTATACCTGAATTCAACATTAACTTTATTACTCGCATAGCAACATACTCTCCCATAGAATCATTTATTCGCCTACCCGAAAGAATAACCTGAGGATTGTAACCATATCTCTCTGCACACTCAGCCAAATAATATGGGTCTACTCCTATGCAATGACCTCCTACCAAACCAGGTTTGAAAGGTAAGAAATTCCACTTCGTTGATGCAGCCTCTAAAACCTCTGTAGTATCTATGCCAACCAATGCAAAAATCTTTGCTAACTCATTGACAAAAGCAATGTTAATATCTCTCTGTGAGTTCTCTATAACCTTTGCCGCCTCTGCAACCTTTATACTGCCTACCAAATGAACTCCCGCCTCTATTACCGATGTATATACTCGCTCTACTTCCTTTAAAGCCACAGAGTTAGAAGCAGAAACTACCTTCTTTATCTTTTCAACCGTGTGTTGCTTGTCGCCAGGATTTATTCTCTCGGGAGAATAACCTACAAAAAACTCCTTATTATATTCCAAACCGCTAATTTTCTGCAATATAGGAACGCATTTCTCCTCAGTTACTCCTGGATAGACAGTGGATTCATAAACAACAATATCTCCTTTTTTCAATACTTTGGCAACCAACTCAGTAGCAGAAAATAAGGCTTTGAAATCTGGTCTCTTTTCCTTATCCACAGGTGTAGGCACAGCAATAACATAAAAGTTGCTTTCGGCAATATCCTCCTGCATAGAAGTACAACGAAAACCCTCTTTAATAGCCTTTTGCAACAACTCTTGGCTTAACTCACAAGTGCTGTCCTTTCCAAGATTTAACTCCGCAACTCGCTCAGTATTAATGTCAAAACCTATGGTAGAAAACTTTGTTGAAAACAACCTCGCCAATGGCAAACCAACATAGCCCAAGCCTATTACCGCTATCTTCCTTTTTTCCATAAACCCTTACTCCTCAAAAAAAATACTATCTTTCTAAATCTCACAAACTTACAGCCCTTAGAAAACAAAAAAAACTCTTTTTTTTACTTATATTATATATTATGTAAAGCACAGCCTCCTTATAGGTTAACATAGGTTATGATAGGTTTAGATAAATTATAGGCTGCGCACTCTTACTACAACTTATGCAACCTTATAACAACTTATTATAACTTATACAAACTTGCTTTACCTATTTTTATACATCTCTTCGTAGTATTTCAAGTAGTTGCCGGAAGTGATGTTGTCAAGCCAGTCTTGGTTGTCTAAATACCAACAGACAGTTTTTTCTATGCCTTCTTCAAATTGCAAACTTGGTTCCCAACCTAATTCTTTTTGAAGTTTGGTGCTGTCTATAGCGTAACGCAAATCGTGACCTGCTCGGTCGGTTACAAAGGTTATTAGGTTTTCGTCTTCACCTTCTTTTCTGCCAAGCAAACGGTCGGTGGTTTTTATAAGAAGTTTTATGATGTCTATGTTTTTCCATTCGTTGAAGCCACCAATGTTGTATGTTTCTGCTACTTTGCCTTTGTGGAAAATAAGGTCTATTGCCCTTGCGTGGTCTTCAACAAAAAGCCAATCTCTTACATTTTCTCCTTTGCCATAAACAGGAAGAGGTTTCTTGTGGCGAATGTTGTTGATAAAGAGTGGAATTAGTTTTTCTGGGAATTGATAAGGACCATAATTGTTTGAGCAGTTGGTAACTATGGTTGGCATGCCATAAGTGTCGTGGAAGGCTCTAACGAAATGGTCGCTACTTGCTTTTGAAGCCGAATAAGGAGAATGAGGTTGATATTTCAAGTCTTCTGTAAAAAACTCTGTACCATAGGCTAAATGATGGTAGTTTGAGGAGGCTTTGGTTGAGAAAGGAGGCTTTATTCCCTCTGGATTAGTCATTTCTAAGGCTCCATAAACTTCATCTGTTGAAATATGATAGAAAAGATTGTCTTCAAATTTTGGTTTGTTTTCCTTTTCGGCTACTTCTTCCCAATAAATCTTTGACGCTTGCAATAAAGACAAAGTACCTAAAACATTAGTTTTTGCAAAAGTAAAAGGGTCTTTGATGCTTCTATCTACATGGCTTTCGGCTGCAAGATGAATGATGCCGTCTATTTGCTTTTCTCTGAACAAGTTAAGCATGGTTTCAAAGTCGCAAATATCCGCCTTAACGAAATGATAATTATGTTTGTTTTCAATATCTGTTAGGTTCTTTAAGTTGCCGGCGTAAGTCAATTTGTCTACATTATATATATTATATGTAGGATATTTATTGACAAACAATCTTACAACGTGCGAGCCAATAAACCCCGCTCCACCTGTTATTACTATATTTCTTTGTTGCATATTTTTCTTGTGTTTTGTAAATCAGATTTTAATAATATTATTTTTTATTCTACGGTGTGGATACACCTAACATTTATTCTTCCTAAGTTCTCTTTGCCTTTTAAATGTCTTATACCCACATAGAAGAGTGCTGTATTTATTTTTAGAGTTATATTTCCTATTTTCATTCCATTAAAATGCTCTATTACTGCTTTTGCTGTACCTCCTGTTGCTAAAATATCGTCAAAAAATAAACATTCTATTGTATTATCAATAATCTCATTATCAAGTGAATAAAGATTCAAAATATTATTTAAATGTTCATAGGAATAAAACAGAACATCCTCACCA
>JAUNWC010000222.1 GCA_030540495.1 Bacteroidota bacterium | reverse complement strand
CACTGATAATCAAGCAAAGTTTGTCAAATTTGAGTTTTAATTGGCAATTAAAAAATTTTCGGGTTTTTTGTTTTTTTGTACCTTTTTTAACCAAAAAAGGTGGGGGTTGGATAGCGACCTCCGATGTTTTTACTTAAGAATTTCTATGTTTTGAAAAAAGAACTCAAGACTTTTTGGAAAACACCTCCTATGTTTCTCTATAATAGAACTTATAAACAATAAAATATAAGGCAAATATGGACAAAATAAATGAAAATAACTCTTGTCATCTATACTACAAATCTTAAAGAAGGTTTTATTATGTGAAATTGTTGTTAGAATAATTTCCTTTTTTTGTAATTTTGCAAAAAAAGTAACAAACATTTTTTCTTATGATAAAGAATGAGAGACTGAGAGTTTGGGTTAATCAATTTTTGCAAGATGCCGAAAAACCTTTCTCTAAGGAATGGAATGTGGCTTATGGCAAAGTTATTTTTGGTTGTTTTCTGTTTGCACTAACAGATTTTCTTATGGTTGTGCCTTATGGTATGGCTCCGGGCGGTGTTTATGGTCTTATGTCTGTGTTTAACAACCTTTGGGGCTGGCCTATGGATTTGGTTATTTTTATGGATTTGCCTTTGTTTATACTTGGACTTGTGGTGCTTGGAGGCAACCTTGGTATAAAAACTTTGGTTTCTGTTATTTTCACCTGGTTATTTACTTGGTTTATGGAAAATATCTTCTATATACCTCAATATGGCTACTATCCCTTGATACATTCGGGCGAGTTTATTAGCCCAGAGGTCTTTGCTACTCTTTCTTCGCAAATACAAGAAATTTATTTGCCTCTAAGAGGTATTGGCAAAGACGTTGTTTTGCAATATTTCAAACCTGACTATTTGCTTAATTCCATAGTCGGAGGTTTGGGTTATGGTGTTTCCATTGCAATGATATTTTCTGCCGGAGCAACTTCAGGTGGTATGGATGTAATAAGTATGATACTGCACAAATATACTCACATTTCTCTGGGTGTTTTGGTGATGATAGTAGATTCTGCTGTTGCATTAACTTCTTTTGTTGTGGGAGGAGATATTCGTTTGCCTATGTTTTCTATTATCTTTATTTTCGTAGAAAGCAAAGTAATAGATTTGGTTATAGACAACAAAGTAAATAAAACTCTGCTTATTATTACGGACAATATAGAGGGAATGAAAACTATGATACTTGAGGATTTGGAACGTAGTGGAACCGTGTTTAAAGGCAGTGGCTTGTATCTAAACACAGAGAAAAATATGATATACACAACTGTCAATCGCAAGGAGTACAACAAAATAAAGTATTCTGCTAAGAAAATAGACCCAAAATGCTTTATTACCGTTATTAGCAATACTGAAACATTGGGGGAAGGTTTTACGGAGTTGCCTTAGGAGAAAAGGAAGGAAAGATAATTTTTGTACTTGGTTTTCAAATTTTAGAAGGAAAGATAATGCGGTTTTGTTAGTTTTTGTGTAATTTTGCAAAAAAGTATAAGTATTATAAAAGAAAAAAGAGTTATGCAATTTAATGTATCTATAGACATCATGCCTTTGAAAGCATTGTTAGACCCACAGGGAAAGGCTGTTACTTCCTCAATGAAAAATATAAACATTGACAATATTGACAATGTTAGAATAGGCAAACATATTACTTTACAAGTGGAGGCAAAGGATGAAAAAGAGGCTGTTGCTTCTGTGGAAAAAGCGTGTAAAGAATTGTTATATAATCCTATAATGGAGAGTTATGAAATAAGGATTGAGAAATAACACTCCTTACAAAACAAAGAATTAGGGATAGTATATTTTTTTGCAAAAGAATGAATCCAAAGGACATTGTCATAGAGGATTATGATTATGTTTTGCCCGAAGAGAAGATAGCAAAGTTTCCTTTGAAACAAAGAGACGAGGCAAGGCTTTTGTGTTATGATGGGAAAGAAATAAGGGATGAAAACTTTCTTTCCTTACCCTCTTTGTTAGAGAAAGATAGTTTGCTAATATTCAATGATACAAAGGTAATATACGCAAGATTGTTTTTCTATAAACAAACTGGGGCAAAAATAGAAATCTTTTGCTTGGAGCCAACAGAACCTTTGGAAATTCAAAAGGCTTTTGCCCAAAAAGAAAGGGTGAAGTTTCGTTGTTTGATAGGTAACAATAAGAAATGGAAAGAAGGCTCTTTGCTTTTGCAGAAGAGTAAAAATAACACTATCATAGAGTTATTTGCAACAAAAATAAAGGCAGACGGAGAATATTGGGTAGTGGAATTTGCTTGGAATGGAGGATATAGTTTTGCTGAAATAATGGAAGAGTTTGGCAATATACCTTTGCCTCCTTACCTTAATAGAAATTCAGAAGAACAAGACAAGCAAGATTATCAAACAATATACGCAAATTATGATGGCAGTGTGGCTGCTCCTACTGCTGGCTTGCATTTTACGGAAAAAACTTTGCTTGATATAAGAAGTAGAAAGGTAGATATAGACTTTGTTACTCTGCATGTTGGTGCTGGGACATTTAAGCCCGTAACTTCTCAACACATAGGAGAACACCTAATGCATACTGAGAAAGTTTTTGTTAGAAAATCTACCATACAAAACATTCTTTCTCATTTGGAAAAAGATATTATTGCCATTGGGACTACTTCGGTTAGAACTATAGAGAGTTTGTATTGGTATGGAGTGGAGTTGTTGGAAAACAACAAAAATTTTCTTCCCATGTCCATAAAACAATGGCAACCATATCAAAAACAAGTGAATATATCTTGCAAACAAGCCTTAGAAACAATAGTAGAAGTCTTGGAATCGCAAGACAAAGACCACATAGAAGGAGAGACTCAACTAATAATAGCACCTTCGTATAAATACAGAATAGTAAAAGGTATAATAACAAATTTTCATCAGCCCAAAAGTACTTTGTTGCTTTTGGTTAGTGCTTTTGTAGGAGAGAAGTGGAAGGAAGTTTATAACTATGCTTTGAATAACAACTATAGGTTTCTTTCATACGGAGATGCTTGTTTCTTTTTACCCTATTCCAACAAAACTTTGGAGAAATAGAATAACTTTTATATCACTATGTTTTTGTATGTAAAGCCTTTTTTATACCTTTGCAAATTATTTTAACACAACTATTATTAACGTATAAAGTTTTTATGAAGAAAATAAGTTTATTGCTTTT
>JAUNWC010000221.1 GCA_030540495.1 Bacteroidota bacterium | reverse complement strand
AATTATTCCGCTTAAACCAACTAAAGAATAAACTATTCTACTTAGCAGGCTCATTGTACCAAATAAAGTTGCAACTAAATCAAAATTAAAAAGCCTTATAAGTAACCAATTTAGTGCACCAACGATTACAAAAGATAAGGTAAAATAATATAAAATTTTCATAATTATAAACCTTCATAAAATATTATATATATTATTATTAAAAAAATCAAAATATTATAATATGAAAAAAATATTGATATTAAGTTTAGGAATGCTTGCTTGCCTATTTATGCAAGCGCAAAAAGATAAAACTATGACAATAGAAGATAAGGTAAAACAATATGCATCGGTTAAACTATCTACCGACCTTTCCCACCTTTCTTCCAATGAAAAGAAGATGATAGGTTTGTTTATAGACATTGCCCAGATAATGGACGACCTTTATTGGCAACAAGCCTTTGGAAACAAACAAGAGGTGCTTAACCTTAAAGACAAATGGGAAAAGGAATTTGCATTGATTAACTATGGTTTTTGGGATAGAATGGAAGATTGGAAACCTTTTATTCAGGGATATAAAGCAAAGGCTCCCGGCGTTAATTTCTATCCAGAGGATATGACCAAAGAAGAGTTTGAACAATTAAAAGATAGTCAAAAAAACTCTCAATATTCCATAATAGTAAGAGATAAGAGTGGAAAACTTGTTGTCAAAGGTTATTACGAGCAATACAAAGACAAGTTAGACAAAGCCATAGAACTTATGCAAGAGGCTTTGATTTATTGTGATAATCAAGCCATGAGAAACTATCTTGTTAAAAGAATACAAGCCTTTAAAACTAACGATTACTTTGACTCTGATATGGCTTGGATGGATATGAAAGACTCCAACCTTGACTTTGTTGTAGGTCCAATAGAGAACTATGATGACGAGTTATTGGGATTAAAGACTTCTTTTGAGGCTTTTGTTTTGGTAAAAGACCCTGTTTGGAGCCAATCTTTACAAAAATACATACAACTTTTGCCAGACTTACAAAAAGGTTTGCCTTGCGATGAGAAATTCAAACAAGAGGTGCCTGGCACAGAATCAGATTTAAATGTTTATGATGTTTTGTATTATGCAGGAGATTGCAATGCAGCGGGCAAAACCATAGCCATCAACCTGCCTAATGACGAAAAAGTGCAATTGAAAAAAGGCTCAAGACGTTTGCAACTAAAAAATGCAATGAAGGCAAAATTTGATGCTATTGTTTTGCCTATTGCCGAGCAAGTAATGACACCTGAGCAGTTTAAACTTGTAAATTTTGATGCTTTCTTCTCAAATGTTATGTTCCATGAAGTAGCACATGGCTTAGGAATAAAAAATACTATTACCGGCAAAGGTCCTTGCCGTCAGGCTTTACAAGGAGAATATTCTGCATATGAGGAAGCAAAAGCCGATGTGCTTGGATTATATATGGTCAATGAACTTATAAAAAGAGGAGAAGTTAAGGATTTGACTCAAGAGCAATGTATTGCTACTTTTGTAGCAGGATTGTTCCGCTCCATTCGTTTTGGCTCCACAGAGGCACACGGAAGAGCCAACCTTATGTGTTACAACTATTTTCTAAAAGAAGGTGCTTTCAAAAGAGACAAAAAAGGCATTTATACCATAAATTTTGAAAAAGCAAAAAAAGCCATAGAGGGCTGGAGTGCATTGCTTTTGGAAATAGAGGGTATGGGCGATTATCAAAGAGCGGCTGAATACTCTAAAAACAATGCGGTAATCAACAAAAATCTTCAAAAAGATTTAGACAAAATAAATTCTAAGGGTATTCCTGTTGATGTAGTTTTTGAACAAGGAAAAGAGGTTTTAGGACTATAATTTAACACAAATTTTACCACACAAATGAATATAGCGGTTTTGGGCAGTGGCTCTTGGGCCACTGCTATGGTTAAAATCCTTTGTGAAAACAAGCAAAAAGTACTTTGGTGGGTTAGAGAGCAAGAGATAAAAGAGGGAGTAGAAAAACATTCTCACAATCCTATGTTTTTGCGTGCTTGCGTATTGGATAACAAAAAAATAGAGGTATCAACGGATATAAATTTTGTAATACAAAGAGCCTCTATCTTATTTTGTGTTATACCTTCGGCTTTCGTGGAAAAAAGTTTTGAGAATGTAAGTTTTTCCTCTATGCAAAACAAAATAGTAGTTACTGCCACCAAAGGAATGATACCAAGTAAAAATCAAATTGTATCTCTTTTTTTTAAAGAAAAATATAATATTCCTTATACTTCGCAATGTGTTGTCAGTGGCCCCTCTCATGCAGAGGAAGTTTCCATGGAATGCTTAACCTATTTGACTTGCGGAAGTGAGAACAAGGAACTTGCTCAAAGCATTGCTTCCATAATATCGTGTCCCTATGTTAAAACATTGATTTCTGACGATATAGAAGGAGTGGAGTATGCGGGAGTATTAAAAAATATCTATGCTGTAGCAACCGGCATTGCTTTTGGTTTGGGATATGGGGATAATTATATTGCTGTATTGGTAAGCAAAGCAACCACAGAGATGCAACATTTTTTGGACGTTGTAGATAAAAGAAAACGAAACATAAATGCTATTGTTTATTTGGGAGATTTGCTTGTGACGGCTTATTCTCAGCATAGTAGAAACAGAACTTTTGGACAGATGATAGGTAAAGGATATTCTGTAAGTTCAGCACAATTGGAAATGCAGATGGTGGCAGAGGGGTATTATTCTGTAAATGGAATACACAAACTAAATGAAAAACTAAACGCCAACTTGCCCATAGTAGAAGCGGTGTATAGAATACTTTACCAAGATACTTGCCCTCACGAAGAATTTTCCAACCTTAGCGAACAATTCACAAAAGAATAATAAGATAATGAGGAGGCACTAGTTGGGATAGGTTGTGATAGGTTAGCATAAGTTATTATAAGTTAGCATAGGTTGTAATAGACGCATAAGCGTATAACAAAAAAGAACGGCTTTACCCTCTAAAACAGGCTGTGCCTGTAACTTATGCTAATCTATCCCAACCTATTAGGAGCCATAGGCTCAACCTATAACAACCTATCTTAACCTATCCCAACCTATTAGGAGCCATAGGCTCCAACCTATAACAACCTACTCCAACCTACAAAAAAATAAAAAAACTAAAAAAATATTTTCTTAGTTTCTCAAATGGCATTATTTTTGCAATGTAAAAATT
>JAUNWC010000220.1 GCA_030540495.1 Bacteroidota bacterium | reverse complement strand
CAATCATCTCTTGAGGCAAAAGCAAAACACAGAGTAGCATAACCAGAGAAAGTGCCAATCTCCAAAATTCTCTTTGGCGATAGCATTTTGCAAATCATCATAAGCAATTCTCCTTGCCAACTGCCCGATACCATATTGGGTTTAACAAATTGCAGATGTGTTTGTCTTATAAGACGTTGCAAACGTTCATCCTTATTAGAATGCATATTCTCACAATATTCCTCTATGCGTTTATCCAAAAAGGGTGTATTTGCTTGTCCATAATTAAGATTGACGAATTTTGTTTATAATATTGGTGGTAGAATGGTTTTGCAAATACTCCAAGGTCTTTACTTTGCCTCCCTTTGCTTTTACTATATCATAACCCACAATTTCTTCTTGCTTATAATCTGCTCCTTTTACCAAAACATTTGGTTGTATAGTTTTTATTAAGTTGTATGGCGTATCTTCCTCAAACAAAACAACATAATCTACAAAACACAAACTTGCCATTATTATTGCTCTTGAGTTTTCATCTTGTATGGGACGTTTTTCTCCCTTTATTCTTTTGATGGAAGTATCCGTATTTAGCCCAACTATAAGCACGTCTGCCAAATCCTTAGTCCTTGCCAAATAATCTATATGTCCCTGATGCAACAAGTCAAAACATCCATTAGTAAAAACTATTGTCTTGCCTTTTATTTTCAACAACTCCAAAATACCTTCCAATCTTTTGTTGTCTAATATCTTAGCCTTTACTTGCTCTATCATTTGTCTTTTTGTTTTTATTGGTGAAAAGCAAAAAACCTATAGGTCCAAGCAATAAGGTAGAGGCTTGAGAAACAAACCAACTAATCCACCCCAATGCATAACCTATGGCTAAATCTATTCTAAAAATATTAATGGCTTGTGCAAAAATAGAAGGATAAAGTCCTATGCCTCCGGGCGTTATCATCATACCTATGGAGCCAAGAACAGTAACAGTCATAGCCTCCTTTAGACCAAGAACTGCCGAAGGCTCCAAACAAAGAAATACTACCCACGTTCCCAATATCCACAAAAACCATATAAGCAAAGAATAAAAGATAAATAGAAAAGGCTTCTCTAATTGAAAAACGGTTTTCATTCCTTGCCATATACCCAAAACAAAGCCTATAACTTTTTTATATACAATATTTTGTCTTATTTTCTTTCTTAACAAAAAGAACAATACAATGCTAAACAAAACCACTATTCCGAGATAAAATATCAAATGGGTATAGTGGGAAAAATCTATATTGAATTTATCTTCCAAATAAGACTGAAAAATATTATACTCCAACAGAAAAGCAATAACAAAAATAATAACGAACAATAGCAAATCCACAGCCCTTTCTGTTATTATGGTGCCTAAGGTTTTGTCAAAAGAAAAGTTATATTTTCTGCTTATAAGCGTAGAGCGAACAACCTCCCCCATACGAGGTATGGTCAAATTGGTAAGATAACAACTCATTATAGCAAAGAAAAGCGAAGTTGTAGTTGCCTTATAATTCAATGCTTTAAGTAACATTTTCCACCTTAAAGCCCTAATATACACCGATAGACAAGAAATCAAAATAGCCAACACTACCAAAAAATAATTTGCTCCTCTAAACGAAGCAAACATTTCTGATATTTCTTCCTTAGTCATTTTGCTAACAAACCACCACACAAAAAACACAGCCAACAAAAAGAAAAAGGCTATTTGCAAAGAGGTTTTTAACTTTGAAGGAATGTTTATGGCTTTCACTCAGATACTTTTTTTTATTAAATCAAAGTTACATCTTATTATTTTTAGGAAAAATAACCGTAGGCTTAAAAGTCTTTGCCTGCTCAAAATCCATAGTTGCAAAAGAGACTATTATCAGCAAATCATCTATTTGCACCAAACGAGCAGCCGCTCCATTAAGTCCAATAACTCCAGAGCCTTTTTCTCCTTTAATAACGTAGGTATCAAATCTTGCTCCGTTGTTTATGTTATATATATATACTCTTTCGTTTTCTATTAGGTTGGCTTTTTCCATCAAGTCTTCGTCTATGGTAATGGAGCCTATATAGTTTATATCTGCCTGAGTAACTTTTACTCTGTGTATCTTTGATTTTAAAACTTCTATTTGCATTTTATTTTCTTTCTTTTTAAAAGATTTGCAAAATTATAACTATTTTTTATAACAGAATAATTCTACCACTTGTTTTTATAATTTTATGTTCTTTATATCCTTTATATCCACAAGTTTATTGATTATGGCATATATAGTTAAGCCACTCGGAGAATGTATGTCCAATTTTTTAGAAATATTCCTTCTGTGAGTTGCTACTGTATAGGTAGATATACCCAATCTTTCTGCTATTTCCTTATTGCTCATCCCTTTTACCAAATTGATGATTACATCCATTTCTCTCTCGGTTAGTCCCTGAGAAATTTCATCATCCACAAAACGTATTCCAGATTTTATTCTCGCTTCCAATTTTTTAATCTCTGGCACAAAAATATCTCTTTCCAAATCACAGTGTGTTTTCAAATCTTCTTCAAAAAGAAAAATATCATACAATACCGAATTCATCAAGTTGTTAGCATTGGTAGAATCTGAGTATTTGATTATTATGTTTTTTAATTCAGAGAGTTTCATCTCCAAAGGAGAATGATGCAAAACAGACATTTCCAAAATAACACTCCTATTTTTCTTTCCTATCAAAAGATTATCCACGTATGGAAAAATATCTTTGTTTTCTCTTTCCATATGGTTACGCAACTCTGCACAATACTCATCATAAAACTTTATAATAAGAATAGAAATATCATTGTTAGCCGAAAATCCCAAAGCCTCTATCAGTTTTCTACGAATAAAAGGCAAAAGAAAGTCTATGTAATAGAGATGAGCATTTTGTAAATAAGTACAAAGTGTCTTAACAGAAATCCTATAAGTAAGCGGAGGACGAAAACTTTTATCCGAATTGAAATTAGCAACAGCCAAAAAAGTATCACAATCTACCTCATGCTCATTGCAAACCTCTTCTATTGTCTTATCCCCTACTCCCAAGGGCAAAGAAAACCTTGCTAAAACTTGTAAAATCCTATAATCCGATTTGATAACATCATAGAGTTTATCCTCTCTTATATATTTTTCTCTCATTAGTTTGCCAATTTTTTTGCAAAGATAATGAATTTTTGTATATAAAAAAAGATTTTCCTCTGT
>JAUNWC010000219.1:3002-3236 GCA_030540495.1 Bacteroidota bacterium | reverse complement strand
CTAACTCATTAACTCACACAAGCAAAGATAATAAGGGAAAATTTATTTTTGCAGAGGGTATGTATAAATTTTACAATAGAGCAAGTATCAGGGTGAGATATTCTTTATTTAATACAACAGATT
Organism: Bacteroidota bacterium; assembly: GCA_030540495.1. GTDB lineage: Bacteria > Bacteroidota > Bacteroidia > Bacteroidales > P3 > Scybalousia_A. The sequence goes on along the minus strand of JAUNWC010000219.1, from coordinate 3,113 downwards.
ATGATAATAGGTTCTATGTTTATGAATACTCTTTGCCTTTATCCTATTCTTCTTCCATGCTTAATGGTAAAGGGCAAAGCCTTTACGCTCTTTTATCCTACAACATAAATA
>JAUNWC010000219.1:0-2992 GCA_030540495.1 Bacteroidota bacterium | reverse complement strand
GCAACTATATCTTAGATATTCTCTTATAAAATATTCTAATAAAAGTGAGTTATCCTCGGGCAACGACAAGATTTTTGCAAACAACAATCAATTCCTATCAGGGCAAATAGTACTCAAATTTTAAAAAGGAGATAAATTAAAATAAGTTAAGATAAGTTGTTATAAAGCATAGCCACTACTTTTTATTGCACGCTTACACTTCTATACTAACCTATCTCAACCTATTATAATTTATAAAACAAAATTATTTTCTTTAGAAAGTCAAACCAACACTAAGCACCAAAGTACCTAAACCCATATCTACTTCCTTTTGCGGTTTATAGACATAGGACGAGGAATCGTATTCCCAATTAGGTATTATAGCACTGCCATAATGCAAAGTGGTGCTTCCAAACAAATACTCTAAACCAAAAATAAAATGTTGGTAACGCAAATTGCCTTTAAGACTAAAACGATGTGCAAATGAGAAAGAAGCCGAGGACTTTGTTTTGTCTTGGTTTATAGCAGTAGCGTATTCTTCGTCTGGCCCCTTTCTAACAGACAGCACTAGTGTAGGAGCATATTGAAAAGCAACATCTATATTTAGGTCTTTAACGACCTCCATGGAAAAGGAAGGTCCTATTTTTACTCCCAAGTCCAACAAACATCCTCCTTGTGTTTTGAGTTCTTTACCCATAATTGTGCTACCCAAAGTTCCGTATATGAATTTGCCATAACTATGCTCTTTACCAAAATTCAAAGACGCATAAAGAAAAGTAAGGTCTAAACCTACCGTCATATTATATTCTGGTTCTATGATAAAGACGGGGAACATTCTTCCAAATTCTACTCCAAAACCAGAGTTATAAAAATCCTTATATTCTCCCAAAGGTTGAACAAATGATATTTTTGTATAACTTCTACCAAAGGTTTGAGCCTTTGCACCCATACTAAGACAAATTATAATTGTCGCTATAAATAATATTTTTTTCATTTTTTTATACGTTTTTATTTTAGATTAAAAAGGTAAGTCGCTATTTGTTTTAAACTTCAAATCCTCAGAAGATAAGTTAGACAAGTCGCTATCTGTGTCCAAAGAAAAATCATTGGTAGAAAAGTCCTCCAAACTATCGGAAACACTATTTTGATTGCTAAGATAATTTGAATTTTGATTGTTAAAATTTTTGGTAAGTATCTTGAAATTTTCTGCCACAACTTCTACCGTGCGTCTCTTATTGCCCTCTCTGTCTTCCCATTGACGAGATTTTAGTTTGCCCTCTATATAAACTTGCATACTTTTTCTAAGAAACTTATCTGCTACATCAGCCAAACCTCTCCAGCACACTATATTATGCCATTCTGTTTCGTCTATTTTTATTCCTTCGTGATTTTTATACTGTTCTGTCGTTGCAAGAGGGAAAGACGCTTTTTTTACATTGTCAAACATCACTATTTCAGGGTCTTTTCCCAAATTTCCAATTAAAATAACTTTATTAACTCCAATCATAAGTACTATAAATATTTATTACATAAACTTGGGTGCAAAAATACAAAAATATAGTTATATAACGAATAAAAATAAAAATAAGTTGTAGACTCCTCTTAGTTTTATGAAAAAAGGGCGAAAAAACATTTTAGTGCTTTTTCGCCCTTTATAAATTTATGTTAATTTTTATAAAAGTTTTGCCAATTTCTCAGCCAAATCACAAACACGGTTAGAATATCCGTTCTCGTTGTCATACCAAGAAACAACCTTTACAAAGTTGCCATCCATAACCATAGTAAGTTTAGAATCAAATATAGAGGAATGTGGGTTATCTACTATATCTATGGACACAAGGTCTTCCTCAGAATATTCAAGTATGCCTTTCATTGGTCCTTCTGCCGCTTCTTTTATGGCTGCATTTACTTGCTCTTTAGTTACATTGCAATTTAACTCTACTGTCAAATCCACAACAGAACCATCAGGAGTAGGAACACGCATAGAAATACCGTCCAACTTGCCTGCCAATTCTGGTATAACCAAACCAACTGCTTTTGCCGCACCTGTAGATGTAGGTATTATACTGCAAGCCGCTGCTCTTGCTCTTCTCAAATCTTTGTGAGGAAGGTCAAGTATTTTTTGGTCGTTAGTATAAGAGTGAATTGTATTCATTTGACCTCTTTTTATACCAAATTTGTCGTTCAAAACCTTAGCAACAGGAGCCAAACAGTTTGTTGTACAAGAAGCATTGCTTACAAATGTAATATCTTTTGTAAGTACTTGCTCATTAACTCCAAGAACAACAGTTGCATCCACATCGTCTGCTTTGGCTGCAGGTACGGTCAAAATAACTTTTTTTGCACCAGCCTTTATGTGTTTAGACATCAACTCTCTTGTCTTAAACAAACCTGTTGATTCTATAACAATGTCTATACCAAGTTCTTTCCAAGGAAGATTTTCTGGGTCTCTTTCCGCATATACTCTGATGCGTTTGCCATTTACAATCAAGTACTCTCCTTCAGAGGAAACCTCTCCTTGAAATTTTCCATGAACAGAGTCATATTTCAAAAGGTGAGCCAACGTTGCAGCATCTGTAAGGTCGTTTATTGCTACTATTTCTATATTTTGTTTTTTTTGCATATTTCTGAACGATACTCTACCGATACGTCCAAAACCATTTATTGCTACTTTTGCCATGATTCTATACTTTTTTAGTGTTGTAATATTTTCTGCAAAAATAGAAAGAAAATTTAAAACTTCAATTTATTTTACAAAAAAAACTTGTTTCTCTTTCTAACCCTCCTATTTAACAAACTCTTATAACTGTGGTTTTATTGTTTTTTATAATCTTTTTAAAGAAAAGAAAATAATGATATATCAAATATTTGTACCTCTATACAGCAAAAAAACAAAGTTTATTTTCCAATAATGATTTTTTTTTATATTTTTGCAAGTTGTAAATTCAATATTTAAGAAAGGTAATGGCAGAAAAGAAAAACAAAAATTCTAAAGGCAAGATGTTTACAGCCA
>JAUNWC010000218.1 GCA_030540495.1 Bacteroidota bacterium | reverse complement strand
CCATTATTAGCATTGTCCAATATAAGAGCGTTTATACCATCCTGTTTAAACAAAACAGGAGCCTGCATATCCAAATATTTATAAAAAACAAAAGCACCTCCTATCCAATTCCATTTATTGTTATGGTTGTCATCTTTAAAAATAAATTCTTGAGAAAAAGCATAATCCTTTTCCTTTTGATGCAAAGTAAAATAAGACAAAGAAGTAAAATCGTTATCTAATTCCAATTCATCAAAGTTTAGTTGCACAGAGGAAAGAGAGTGAAAAACAAATTTTCCTCTATTGCTATAAGTATAAGAAGTGTTGTTTATCAAATTTAACCTATCATAACCACACTCATCGTTATAATTAACCTTTGCAGTTGTGTTTTTTATGGTATCAAACAAAGAATAAGGATAGCCTCCTTGTCTTACAAAGGAAAGATAGGTAGAGTTTTTAGCCGAAACGTTGTTTTTTTTGTATTCAAAAATCAATCTTGCATTGCCAAATCTTCCCCAATCGCAGTCCTCTCCATTAAAAGAGTTATCAAAATAGCCTTGTGTGGAAGAAAAGTCTGCGCCTATCATAAAACCCCAATGCTTTGATAATTTGTTGTAGTGAGAGAAAGAAGCATTATAAGTACTTCCGTTTGCAATGCCTACGCTTGCTTTTGTGCCTTGGTAGTTAAAGGGGCTAAGAGTTGTTAGGTTTATAACCCCTGCCATAGTATTCATTCCAAAGGTAAGGCTTTGTGCTCCCTTGAAAATATCCACCTTATAAAAATCAAAGTAAGAGAAATCAAAACAATTTTTATTTAATAACATAACGCCGTCCAAACAAACTCCTACAGAAGAATTGTCTATCCTTGAGCCCAAACCTCGCAAATAAATAGTACTTGTGATTTTGGAACCATAGTCTGGTATGTATAAGGAAGGAGTGTGAGAGGAAAAATCCTTGAAATCCTTAACATTGTGGTTATTCATATATTGCTGATTGTAACTATCTACAGCAGAGGTTGTTTTTTGAAAATTATCTTCCGTTTTTATGGATGAAAAAACATTTATCTCAGGGAGATTTACAGTATCTTTTACTTGTGCTATGCAATTAGCAAACTTGACGAGCAACAATATATAAACAAAAATCTTTTTCACAGCAATAAATTTCTTTTTTCCTTATACCTACTTTTGAGTACTTAGTTTTTTCTTTTTGATTACTGCTCCATTTATGATAACAAAAGCAATGACCACAACAAACGAAACCAAAATAGCAATCATCTCCGATTTATATTGCTGAGGATTTACCCATATTTCTTCAAAGAAAGAAAGCCTGCCAAGTATTTCCACAGGAGTCCAAAATATTATAACAGTGGCTATTGCCATACGAATATTTCTTCCCCAAGAGGATATTTTCAATTGTTTGATAAAAATAAAAATAGAACCTACAAAACAAGCAACTCCCACAAAAATGGTTATCCAACTTCTTTCGCCCACAAAATTATCATCGTACAAAAACATTAACAACAAATAACAAGTCCACATTATCATAATAAACTCCATAAAAGTGGTTAGAGCAGTGTGTCTTACTATAGGCTTAGCCACTATTTTTTGCTTTTGTTTGCCAAAGAATACTTTCTGACACCAATTGATAAAATTACATCCGGTAGGCACACTAAACAAATAAAGCAACACAAACATAGCCCAAAAGCCAAAGGTTGCTGGCATAATCAAATACTCAGGTTTGGTGGCAATATCCATCCCCAAAGCCTCAGCCTCTTCAAAGTTTATAAGAGAACCATCTGCCAAGAGAGCCATTGTACCAAAACGCCTTGCGTAATACAACAACAAAAACTCTATCCAACCTGTCCAAAACAACAGACCTCCAATAAGTCCCAAAAGAGTTTGTTTGGTATCTCCTTTAGAAAAAATACCTACCACAGTAAGCACCAAACCAACAACTCCAAGCATAAATGCAGAAGGGTGCAAAAGATTTGCAGGCAGTAATTTTTCCATCAATATCATTGTCGCATGACCAAGCGGCATTAAGAACAACACCAACAAAAACGACAATATTGCCTTTAATGGATAAGTCTTATTTTTCATATCTTAATATATTTTTTGTTTCTAAATTTGAATTTGCAAAATTACAAATATTTCAATTTCTAAAAAATACCTAAAAGTAGGTATTTTTTTTATTAAGTTATGATAGGTAAAATAAGTTAAAATGAGTTAGAATAAGTTATCATAGGTTATAAATAGGAGATATAGCCGTTACTTTTGTCATACGCTTAAGCGTCTCCTATCCTAACCTATGCTAACCTATTACAACTTATCATAACCTATGAACCGGCTTTGCCCTTATAGGTCAGCCTCAGGCTGTGGCTTTGCCCTCCTATAACAACCTATGCTAACTTATGCTAACCTATGCTAACTTATCAGAAGAGGCAAAGCCTCCAAACTATATAATAACTTATAATATTTTGCGTTTTTATTTTTATGAAAATAGTTCTTGTTGGATATATGTATGCGGGAAAGACCACCGTAGGTAAGCGTATTGCCAATATGCTTAATTTTTCTTTTGTAGATACTGATAAAAGGGTAGAGGAGATTTGTTTGCAAAGTGTGGAAGAAATCTTTGATAGAGTAGGAGAGGAGTATTTTAGGCAAAAAGAAAGAGAAGTATTTTTGTCTCTTCTAAAAGAGGATAACATTGTAATAGCCACAGGAGGAGGTTTGCCTTGCTATAAGGATAATATGAATTTGATAAACCTATATTGCAAAAGTATTTACTTGGAGTTATCTCCTGCTCAGATTTTTTCCCGTCTAAACAAAAGCAACAATATACGACCTTTGCTAAAAAATATTAAATCAGAGGATAGGTTAGAGTTTATAGAAACTTCCCTACAAGCAAGAGAATCTTTTTATCGCAAAGCCGATATTACCCTGTCAGCACTATCTATTAATAAAGAAGAATTAGAAAAAAGGATAAATGAATTATTTCGTAGGTTGTAATAGGTTAGCATAAGTTGGAGCCTTTGGCTCCTTATAAGTTAGTATAGGTTATGATAGGTTGTGATAAGTTAGCATAAGTTATAATAGGAGACGTATAAGCGTATGATAAAGAGTAACGGCTTTGCCCTCCTATCTTAACTTATAGGAGCCAAAGGCTCCAACCTATCCCAACCTATCTCAACCTATGCTAACCTAAAATAACCTATAAAAACCTATCAAAAAACAAGAAATCCGTTTACTGAGAATCAATCAGTTAGAAAAAAAATTTTTGCAAATGCTTGC
>JAUNWC010000217.1 GCA_030540495.1 Bacteroidota bacterium | reverse complement strand
AGATTTTATACTTTCAAACACACTATTAACATAGACAAATGGAAGAAAAAAAAGAGGTTTTATAAAAATATCGTAATAAGTTAGGTTGAAATAGGTTGTGGTGGGTTATAATAAGTCATTAAAGAGGTGTAAAGTTATTAGTTTTTAGTATGCTTAGGTGTCTATTATAACTTATGCTAACGTATATTAATCTATACTAAACTAAAATAAGAATTGTATTGTTATGGCAAAGGAAAATGGGTTTAGTTTTTCAAGTGTAGTAAAATGGATTGTAGGACTTGCAACCGTAGGGCTTGTGCTTTTTTCTCTATGGTATTTCAAGTTTATAGTAGTGTGTATATTTTTGGCTATTATTTTTTCTTTGGTAGGCCGGCCGGTAATGAGTTTTTTGGAAAAAATAAAAATAGGCAAACGTTTTCTTAGCAAAAGCCTTTGTGCTGGGCTAACTCTTATTTTGGAATTGGGAATTATTTCTTTGGTGGTTTATTTGTTGGTGCCTTTGATAGTATCTCAGGCAATGAATTTTGCAGATATAGATATGCAAAAGGTTTCGCAATATTATTCTGTGCATATAAAAAACATAGAGCAAGCCATAAACCAATACAATCTTTTGCCCGAAAACCTTAGCCTTGAAACCTTTATAAGTGGCAAAATTATGGCAATTCTTAATAGTTTCAAATTACCTTCTTTGGCTAATAATATCCTTTCTTTGGCTTCTAATCTTGTTATGGGAGTTATGGTTACTATGTTTATAACATTTTTCTTTTTGAAAGATAGTCATATAGTTATGAGATTTATAGACAATATAACTCCCGATAAATATATTTTGGAAGTTCATAATATTATCAAAAATACACGTCTATTGATTTCAAGGTATTTCCTTGGAGTTTTTTGCGAAATACTAATAATGATAACTTTACTTAGCATAGGTTTTTATATAGCAGGATTTAACAATGTTTTTCTTATAGCCGGAGTGTGTGGTATAATGGTTATTTTGCCTTATATAGGAGTTTTGATAGGAGGAGGCTTAGGGCTTATGATATTGGTTACAGGTTTTTTGGCACAAAATCCAAACGGAGATATTTTTCCTATAGTGGCAGTGTTTGTCCTGATATTCGTAATAGTAAAATTGATAGACGATTTTCTTTTACAACCATTTATTTATTCCAAGAGTGTAAAGGCGCAACCCTTAGAAATATTCTTAATAATTCTAATGGCAGGAAGAATAGGTGGCATTTGGGGAATGGTTTTAGCAATACCAGTATATACTTTTTTGAGAATAATAGCAAAAGAATTTTTTAGCAAGTGGAAATTTATTAAAGCACTTACAAAGGAAATAGGATAATGATAGAAGAAAAAAATATAGGATTTGAAGAAATAAAAGAGGAAATAAAAAAACTTTGTAACACTCTTTCGGCAAAGGATTTGGTGGGAAAAATAAGTTTTCTTAATAATTATGAGACCATAAATCAATTGTTACAAGAGAGTTATGAGATGAAAAGTTGTTTGCTTGGCATTAGAAATTTTCCTTCTGATAATTATTTTGATTGTTCGGATTTTCTTGTCAATCTTAGAATAGAGGGCAGTTGCATAAGGCAAGAGGATATGAAAATGTTTTTACTCTCTTATTCCACCATAGAGGCAATATTGGATTTTTTCTACAAAGAAGAGCAAGAAAATTCTAAAATCTTTGCACTGAAAGAAATTTACAATAAGGTATTTTTTAGCAAAGAGGTTTTGCAAGAATGCAGTCGTATAATAGACGAAGACGGAGAAATAAAAGAAAGTTGTTCGCCTTTGCTTAGAGAAATAAGGCAAAGGCAACAAAGATGCCAAAATCAAATAACTCGCAAGATTCAAAACATTCTTTCTGATGCAAAAAACAACGGATGGACAGCCACAGAGGAAGACGTTACCATACGCAACAACTCTTTGGTAATTCCGGTGAAATCTTCTTATAAAAAACAAGTAAAAGGAATATTGCACGATAGTTCTCAAAGCGGACAAACTTTTTATATAGAGCCATCGGAGATAGTGGAATTAAACTTTGAGGCAAAAGAACTTTTCTTGGAAGAGCAAAGAGAAATACAAAGAATCTTGCTGGAATTTTCTAACTTGATTAGGGATAATTTGGAGGAAATTTTGTCTTGTTATAAATTTCTTATAAATATAGATTTTATTAGGGCAAAGGCTCTTTATTCTATAAATATCAGAGCAGGCAAACCAGACTTGAAACCTTATCCTCTTTTGAATTGGTTTGAAGCAAGGCATCCTTTGTTGGAGCATTCGTTAAAAAAGAAACAAAAAAGCATCGTTCCTTTAAGAATCTCATTAGATAAAGAGCGAAGAATTCTAATAATATCTGGTCCTAATGCAGGAGGAAAATCTGTTTGTTTGAAAACTGTTGCCCTATTGCAATATATGATTCAATGTGGCTTACTTGTACCCATGAAAGAAACTTCGCAGGTGGGTGTTTTTCACGATATGTTTATTTCCATTGGCGATGCTCAAAGCATAGAAAACGACCTTAGCACCTACTCTTCTCATTTGCTAAAAATGAAAGAAATATGCGAGCAAGCAGATAACGATACCCTCTTTCTTATAGACGAATTGGGGACAGGAACCGACCCAAATATAGGAGGAGCAATAGCCGAAAGTGTTTTGGAATACTTAAATAATATAAAATCTTGGGGCATTGTTACCACTCATTATTCTAATTTAAAGCACCTTGCTACAAAATACCCTTCTATAATCAACGGAGCAATGCTTTATGATAGTGAAAAAATGTTGCCTCTTTTTATTCTTTCCATAGGAATGCCGGGCAGTAGTTTTGCCTTTGAAATAGCACAAAGGATAGGATTGCCAAAAAGCATTGTAGAAAATGCCAAACAAAAAATAGGCTCTTCACAAGTTAATTTTGAACAAGAATTACAACAAATAGAAGTAGAGAAACTTGCCTTAGAGGAGGAAAAACAACGAATGAAAGCATATGATGAGGAGTTATATGAAATAATAAAAAAACATAAGAGTTTGGAGGAAAAACTCAACATAAGCAAAAGAGATATTCTCAACCAAGCACGACAGGAGGCAAAAGAAATACTACAAAATGCAAATAGCAGAATAGAAAAAACCATAGAAGAAATAAAAACCTCAAAGGCCAATAAGGAAAAGGTAAAACAACTAAAAGAAGAAATAACAAAAGAAGTAACACAACTACAAGAAGATATAAAAAAAGAAGAGAAAAATCTTTCTAAACTTAATGCAAATGATAAATTAAAAAACTCACATC
>JAUNWC010000003.1 GCA_030540495.1 Bacteroidota bacterium | reverse complement strand
GTCAAATTTGAGTTTTAATTGGCAATTAAAAAAAAACAGCCTCAGGCTGTTTTATAGGTTAAAATAGGTTGTTTTAGGTTAGCATAGGTTGGAATAGGAGACACATAAGCGTATTATAGAAAGTAACGGCTTTGCCCAATAAAACAGGCTGTGCCTGTAAGAATTTGTTTCGTATTTTTTTGTAGTCATTAAATTTATTTTATCTTTGCAGGATAAAAATGGATACAAATAATATCTAAAAAAGATGGAATTTACTGCTTTACAAATAGCGCAGTTTCTCAAGGGTAGGGTAGAAGGAAATGAAAATATAAAGGTTTCTTCGCTTTGCAAAATAGAGGAAGGTAAAGAAGGTGCTTTGGCTTTTTTGTCAAATCCAAAGTATGCTCATTATATATATGATACACAAGCATCAGTGGTTATAATTAACGAAGATTTTCATTTGGAACACAATGTAAAAGCCACACTTATAAGAGTTAAGGATGCTTATTCAAGTTTTGCGAGCCTCTTAGAACTCTACAACCAATATAAATCTCAACGCAATGGAATTTCCTCTCTTGCCTTTGTTAATAAGGAGGCAAGTTTGGGCGAGGATATCTATTTAGGAGAGTTTGCGGTTGTGGAGAAAGGTGCAGAGATAGGCAATGGTTCAAAGATTTATCCACAAGTCTATATTGGAGAAAATGTTAAAATAGGCAACAATGTAACCATTTATGCGGGAGTAAAAATTTATTCCGATTCTGTTATAGGAGATAATTGTATTTTGCATTCTGGTGTGGTTGTTGGGGCAGATGGTTTTGGTTTTGCTCCTTTGGAGGATGGTACTTTTAGAAAAATTCCTCAGGTTGGCAATGTTATCATAGAGGAAAATGTAGAAATAGGTGCCAATACTTGCATAGACCGTTCCACTATGGGAAGTACGATAGTAAAAAAAGGCACTAAGTTGGATAATCTTTGCCAAATTGCTCATAATGTAAAGATAGGACAAAATACAGTTATGTCTGCCCTAAGTGGTGTGGCTGGCTCAACGTCCATAGGTGATAATTGTTTTATAGGAGGTCAGTCTGGTTTTGCAAATTCTTTGAAAATAGGTAATAGGGTAAAAGTTGGAGCCAAAACAGGTGTTTTGCAAAATGTTAAAGACGACTCCGTTGTTATGGGTGTCCCAAGTTTTTCGTTAAGAGATTTTTTGAAAAGTGCTGTTGTCTATAAGCGTTTGCCCGAATTGGAGCATCGTATCAAGTGTTTGGAAAAGCAACTAAAAGAAAGTAAAAATTAAGATAGATAAATAAGATAAAAAAAGATAACAAAATGGATTTTAAACAACAAATATTAGAGGGTATTCCCAACTATATACCAGAGGCAAAGCCTTATGATACAACAATAAACCATGCTCCTAAGCGTAAAGATATTCTAAATAAAGAGCAAAAGCGCTTGGCTTTGAGAAATGCTTTGAGATATTTTCCTCAAGAAATGCATGCTACTCTTGCTCCTGAATTTAAGCACGAGTTAGAAACATATGGCAGAATATATATGTATCGTTATCGTCCTGATTATGATATGTATGCAAGAAATATAAACGAATATCCTGCAAAATCAAAGCAGGCTGCCGCTATTATGCTTATGATACAAAACAATCTTGACCCAAAAGTAGCACAACACCCTCATGAACTTATAGTTTATGGTGGCAATGGAGCGGCTTTTCAGAATTGGGCTCAGTATCGTTTGGCTATGAAATACTTAGCAACAATGACAGACGAGCAAACTCTTGTTATGTACTCTGGTCATCCTATGGGTTTGTATCCTTCTCATAAGGATGCTCCTCGTGTTGTGGTAACCAATGGTATGGTTATTCCAAATTATTCTTCGCAAGACGATTATGAAAAATATAACGCCTTAGGTGTTTCTCAATATGGACAAATGACCGCCGGCTCTTATATGTATATAGGACCACAAGGTATAGTTCATGGTACTACTATTACGGTTTTGAATGCAGGTCGTAAGGTAAGCAAGAATGGAGAAGGTTTGGCTGGAAAATTGTTTGTTACTGCTGGTTTGGGTGGTATGAGTGGTGCTCAACCAAAGGCTGGAAATATAGCAGGTGTTGTTTCTATAACTGCAGAAATAAATCCTAAGGCAACCTACAAGCGCAAAGAGCAAGGCTGGGTGGATGAGGTTTATTCCAACCTTGATGAATTGATGAATAGAGTATTTGAGGCACAGAAAAACAAAGAGGTAGTTTCTTTTGCTTATGATGGTAATGTGGTTGATTTGTGGGAGTATTTGGCAGAAAAGAATATAAAAGTAGATTTAGGTTCTGACCAAACTTCTTTGCACAATCCTTGGGCAGGAGGCTATTATCCTGTAGGGCTTTCTTTGGAAGAGTCTCAAAAAATGATGGCTGACAATCCAGAGCAATTCAAAAAAGAAGTGGAATCTACTCTTAGAAGACACGTTGCCGCAATCAACAAACTTGCTGCCAATGGTATGTATTTCTTTGACTATGGTAACGCTTTCTTGTTGGAAAGTAGCAGGGCAGGAGCCGATATAATGAAAGAGGATGGCACTTTTAAATATCCTTCATACGTACAGGATATTATGGGACCTATGTGTTTTGACTATGGTTTTGGTCCTTTCCGTTGGGTATGTACTTCGAGCACAGCAGAAGATTTGGATTTGACAGACCATATAGCAATGGAAGTTTTGGAAGAAATAGCCTCTCATTCTCCTCAAGAAATACAACAACAGATGAGAGATAATATTCAATGGATAAAGGGAGCAAAGGAAAATCATCTTGTTGTAGGCTCACAAGCAAGAATTCTTTATGCTGATTGTGAGGGAAGAACAAAAATTGCACTTGCTTTTAATAAAGCCATAAAAGAGGGCAAACTTTCTGCTCCTGTGGTTTTGGGTAGAGACCACCATGATGTTTCTGGTACGGACTCTCCTTTTAGAGAAACTTCCAATATTTACGATGGTTCGCAATTCTGTGCAGATATGGCAGTTCACAACGTTATAGGAGATAGTTTCCGCGGTGCTACTTGGGTTTCTATTCACAATGGAGGTGGAGTAGGCTGGGGAGAAGTAATAAATGGAGGTTTTGGTATGGTTATAGACGGCTCAGAGGCTTCGGATAGACGTATTTCTTCCATGCTTTATTGGGATGTGAATAATGGCATCTCTCGTAGAAGTTGGGCAAGAAACGAGGGAGCGATTTTTGCAATAAAACGTGCTATGGAGCAAAATCCTAATTTGCAAGTAACTTTGCCAAATCTTGCAGATGACAACCTAATAAATTCTATGTTTTAATTTTGTAAGATAGATTGTAATAAGTTAGCATGGGTTGGAGGCACAGCCTTCAACCTATCTCAATCTATCATAACTTATACGACCTATTCTCTTTTTTTAATCTGTTTTATAATCTCCAATGCTAACGCACAAGAAGTTACATTCGCCTATTGCAATATGCCATAATTTGCAGAGAAAAATAAAAAAATGAAAAAATATTTTGTCAGTATTGTAAATTGTTATATCTTTGCAGTTTGAAAACTTTAAGCGTCCTCTTTAACGGAGTACTTAAATGATAAAGGTATCGTATTGTTTAGAGTTGCGTACTTGGTGAGGATTTATCATTAAAGAATTGTTGGCTGCTTTTCTTTGGTGACGCAAAAAGAAGTTTTGCTTTTGTTGTGTTATTGACGCAGTGATGACGTTTATGACAGAGCAAGGCGGTTAAATAGTTTTAATAATAAAAATTAAAAGAACATATTTATTAGATATGCCAACAATTCAACAGTTAGTTCGTAAAGGACGTAAGGTCGCAGAGTATAAGAGTAAATCTCCTGCATTGGATTCTTGTCCTCAGCGTAGAGGTGTTTGTACAAGAGTATATACGACCACACCTAAGAAACCTAATTCAGCTATGAGAAAAGTTGCCAGAGTAAAACTTACTAACGGCAAGGAAGTTAATGCTTATATACCGGGCGAAGGTCATAACTTACAAGAACACTCTATAGTTATGATTAGAGGAGGTAGAGTAAAAGACCTTCCAGGTGTTAGATATCATATAATTAGAGGTGCTTTAGACACAGCAGGTGTTGATGGTAGAAAGCAAAGACGTTCTAAATATGGTACTAAAAGACCAAAAGACGCAAAGAAATAAGATTAGGTTAAATTGATTAAGTTTAGAGAAAGAGATGAGAAAGACTAAACCAAGAAAGAGGATAATACTTCCAGACCCAAAGTTTAATGATGTTTTGGTAACAAAGTTTGTTAATAACATTATGCTTAAGGGTAAGAAGAGCATAGCATACAAGATATTTTATGATGCAATAGATATAGTTGCAGATAAAACAAAAGAGAATGGTTTGGACGTTTGGAAAAAAGGACTTTCTAATGTAACTCCTAATGTTGAGGTTAGAAGCAGACGTATAGGTGGAGCAACATTTCAAATACCTACGGAGATTCGCCCTGATAGAAAAATGTCTATGGGTATGAAGAACCTTATAGGATATGCTCGCAAACGTTCAGAAAAAACAATGGCTTTAAGATTGGCTTCAGAGATTATAGCAGCGTCCAAAGAAGAGGGAGCGGCTTTCAAACGCAAGGAAGATATTCACAGAATGGCTGAGGCTAATAAAGCATTTTCACACTTTAGAATGTAATAAAATTTTTAGGAAAGAAAAGGATAATAGATGGCAGATTTACGCAACATACGCAACATAGGTATAATGGCCCATATAGACGCAGGTAAAACTACGACTACGGAGCGCATTTTATTTTACACAGGAAAGAGTCACAAAATAGGTGAAACTCACGATGGAACCGCTACAATGGACTGGATGGCGCAAGAACAAGAGAGAGGTATTACCATTACTTCGGCGGCAACTACAGTTTTTTGGAAGTATCAAAACAAAGACTTTAAAATAAATATTATAGATACTCCCGGACACGTTGATTTTACTGTGGAGGTAGAGCGTTCTTTGAGAATCTTGGATGGGGCTATTGCTTTGTTCTGTGCTGTAGGAGGAGTTGAGCCTCAAAGCGAAACGGTTTGGAGACAAGCAGATAAATACAATGTACCTCGTATTGCATTTGTTAATAAAATGGATAGAGCAGGTGCTGATTATTTTAATGTATTAAAAGAGATTAGAGAAAAGTTAGGCTCTAAACCTGTACCAGTAGAAATACCTATAGGTCAGGAAGATATGTTTAAGGGAATTATAGATTTGATAAGAAATAAAGCCCTTATGTATGATGAGGAGTCTAAGGGAGCAAAACTTTATGAAGTTCCTATGCCTGAGGATTTGAAAGAAATAGCGGCAAAATACAGAAAAGAACTTATAGAGGGAGTTGCAGAGGAGGACGATAAGTTGCTTGAGAAGTATATGGAAGACGAGAATTCCATAACAGAAGAGGAAATTATCGCTCATGTTAGAAAGGCAACCTGTGAGCAAAGAATAGTTCCTGTATTGTGTGGCTCGGCTTTCAAAAACAAAGGAATACAAAATCTTATAGATGCGGTTTGTGAGTTTTTACCTTCTCCTGTTGATGTACCAGAAATAGAAGGTATTAATCCAAAAACAAACGAAAAGGTTACTCGTCCTGTTAGCGTAAAGTCTCCATTTAGTGCTTTGGCGTTTAAGATTGCAACTGACCCATATGTAGGAAGAATATGCTTTTTTAGAGTTTATTCGGGCTCTTTGGAGTCTGGCTCTTATGTTTATAATGCAAGTACAGGAAAGAAAGAAAGAATATCTCGTATTATGCAAATGCATGCCAACCATCAAAATCCTTTGGAGAAGATAGAGGCAGGAGATATAGGTGCAGCAGTAGGTTTTAAGGAAATCAAAACGGGAAATACTCTTTGTGATGAGAGCAATCCTATAGTATTAGAGTCTATGACCTTCCCAGACCCTGTGATTTCTATTGCCATAGAGCCAAAACAACAGGCAGATGTTGATAAATTTAATACTGCCTTGATGAAACTTACAGAAGAAGACCCTACATTGCAAGTACAGACAGACGAAACCTCAGGTCAAACCATATTAAAAGGTATGGGAGAATTGCACTTGGATATTATACTTGACAGAATAAAGAGAGAGTTTAACGTAGAGTGCAATGAAGGAAAACCTCAGGTAGCATATAAAGAGGCTATAACTGCAAGCGTAGAACATAGAGAAGTTTATAAGAAACAAACAGGAGGTAGAGGTAAATTTGCTGATATTATCTTCTCTCTTGGTCCTGCAGATGAGGATTTCAAAGGATTGCAGTTTGTTAATGAAGTCAAAGGTGGTAACATTCCTAAGGAATACATACCTTCCATAGAAAAAGGATTCAAAGAGGCAATGAACAGTGGTGTGCTTGCTGGTTACCCTATGGAGAGTATGAAAGTAGTTGTTAAGGATGGTTCTTATCACCCTGTAGACTCCGATGCTCTTTCTTTTGAGATATGTGCTCGTTTGGCATTTAAAGTTGCTGCCAAAAAAGCAATGCCTGTTCTTATGGAGCCTATAATGTCGGTAGAGGTAAATACACCAGATGCTTATCTTGGAGATGTTACGGGCGATTTGAACAGAAGAAGAGCCATTTTGGAGAATATTACTGCAAAGGTTGGAGTACAATCTGTTAAAGCAAAAGTTCCTTTGAGTCAAATGTTTGGTTATGTTACGGCTTTGCGTACGATAACTTCAGGCAGGGCAAATTCTACTATGGAATTTTCGCATTATGCTCAAGCACCTAAAGATATAACAGAAGAAGTTTTGAAAGAGAATAATTAACAATATAAAATTTTTATAATTGTGAGCCAAGAAAAACAAAAAATTAGAATCAAATTGAAGTCTTACGACCATAACTTGGTTGATAAGTCTGCTGAGAAAATCGTTAAGACTGTAAAGTTGACTGGTGCCCACGTTCAAGGACCTATTCCTTTGCCTACGGCTAAGAAAATCTTTACTGTCAATCGTTCTACCTTTGTTAACAAAAAATCTCGTGAGCAATTTGAGTTAAATTCATACAAACGTCTTATGGATATAAGCAGTACTTCTGCACAGACCATTGATGCTCTAATGAAACTTGAATTACCTTCGGGAGTAGAAGTAGAAATAAAGGTTTGATAAACACACATTAACGATTAGATTAAGGTAAATAGTCCAGCCGCTAATAAAGGTTTTATGCTGGAGATAAAAGAAAATTAAAGTTAAAAGAAAGATGTCAGGATTAATTGGAAAAAAAATTGGAATGACCAGTATTTTTGATGCCTCTGGCAAACAACAGCCATGCACGGTTATAGAAGCTGGTCCCTGTGTAGTTACACAGGTAAAGACACCTGAAAAAGATGGTTATAGTGCCATCCAATTGGCTTTTGAAGACATGAAAGAGAGCAATACGACTAAACCAATGAAAGGTCATTTTGCTAAGGCTTCAACAACGCCAAAACGCCACCTTGCAGAGTTTTCTCGTTTTGAGGAAGGAGAAAGAAAACAATTTGGAGAAGTATTAACTTGCAATGTTTTTACAGAAGGAGAATTTGTTGACGTTGTAGGTATATCTAAGGGTAAAGGTTTCCAAGGTGTTGTTAAGCGTCATGGTTTTGGTGGTGTTGGTGATAAGACACACGGACAAGACGATAGATTACGTGCTCCGGGTTCTGTAGGTGCGTCTTCTTATCCTTCTCGTGTATTCAAAGGTATGAGAATGGCAGGTCAAATGGGTAACCATAGAGTAAAGATTCAGAATCTTAGAATACTTAAGATTTTTGAAGAGAAAAATTTGATATTAGTAAAAGGGTCCGTTCCAGGTCCTAAGGGTTCAATTTTAAAACTTGAGAGATGGAGCTAAAAATATATAACATAAAAGGAGAAGATACAGGAAGAACCATAGAGGTCATGGATTCTTTGTTTCAAACTGAACCAAACGACCATGTGATTTGGTTAAGTGTAAAACAGTTTTTAGCAGACCAAAGACAAGGAACTCATAAGGCAAAAGAGCGTTCCGAAGTTTCTGGTTCTACTAGGAAGTTAAAGAGACAAAAAGGCACTGGTGGTGCTCGTGCTGGTGATATAAACAGCCCTTTGATGGTTGGTGGTGGTAGAGTTTTCGGCCCAAGACCAAGAGATTATAGATTTAAACTTAACAAAAAAGTTAAGTCTTTAGCAAGGTTGTCAGCATTGTACTATAAGGCTAAGGATGAGCAGATTAAGGTGGTAGAAGACTTTTCTTTTGAGGCACCTAAAACTAAGAAAATGATTGAAGTTTTGAATGCTTTGAAACTTCAAGATAAAAAATCTTTGTTTGTTTTGTTGCCAAATAGAGAAAATTTTGTAACTTTGTCAGCCAGAAATCTTAAGCAGGTTAAGGTGATTAGTGCACATACACTTAATACTTATGAGATATTGTATGCGAATACATTGGTATTTAGTGAATCTGCACTTAGGGAATTGAATGAAAAACATCAAAATTCCTAATTAGTGTTAAGATAAAAAGAGTAAAAAAATGAGTATCATAATAAAACCGCTTATTACTGAAAAGATGACAAAGATAAACGAGAAGGATGCCTCTCGTTGTGCTTTCATCGTAGATAAAAGGGCGAATAAAATAGAAATAAAAAAAGCTATAGAAGACCTATATAGTGTTAAGGTAGATTCTGTAAATACTATGAACTATTCTGGTAAGAAAAAAGCAAGATTTACTAAGGCTGGTTATATACAAGGTCGTACTAATGCTTTTAAAAAGGCCATGATTACTTTGGCCAAAGGTGAAACAATTGACTTTTTTAGCAATATTTAATATAAAGAGATGGCTTTAAAGAAATTAAAACCGACAACACCGGGACAGAGACATAAAATAGCAAGTTCTTTTGAGGAGATAACAACAAACAAGCCTGAGAAGAGTTTGGTTGTTGGTATTCATAAGACTGGTGGTAGAAATAATCAAGGTAAAATGACCATGAGATACATTGGTGGTGGTCATAAAAGATTATATCGTATAATAGATTTTCGCAGAGAAAAGGATAATATTCCTGCAGTAGTAAAGACAATAGAATACGACCCTAATCGTACGGCTCGTATAGCATTGGTTTGCTATGCTGATGGCGAAAAGCGTTATATTGTTTCTCCTAACGGTTTGAAAGTTGGTCAGACAATTATGTCAGGTAAAGGAGTTGCCCCTGAAATAGGTAACACATTGTTTCTTGGTGAGATACCTTTTGGAACAATGATTCATAATATAGAATTAAGACCGGGTGAAGGTGCTAAGTTGGTTAGAAGTGCAGGAGCTTATGCACAACTTATGTCAAGAGATGGTAAATACGCCATAATAAAGATGCCTTCTGGTGAAACTCGTATGATACTTCAAGCATGTAAAGCAACGGTTGGAGTTGTTTCTAATACAGAGCACAGTTTGGAAGTATCTGGTAAGGCTGGTCGTTCTCGTTGGTTAGGTAGAAGACCAAGAGTTAGAGGTGTGGTTATGAATCCAGTAGACCATCCTATGGGTGGTGGTGAAGGACGTGCCTCTGGAGGTCATCCTCGTACTCGTAAGGGAATACCTTCTAAGGGATACAAGACAAGAGCACCTAAGAAGACTTCAAGTAAGTATATAATAGAAAGACGTAAGAAATAATTAAATCAGAGAAGTATATGAGCCGTTCATTAAAAAAAGGACCTTATATTTATTATAAGTTAGAGAGAAAGGTTTTGGATGCACAAGCCAAAAACAACAAGAGTACTATCAAAACATGGTCAAGAGCTTCAATGATTTCTCCTGATTTTGTTGGATTGACCATAGCAGTTCATAACGGGAATAAATTCATCCCTGTTTATATTACTGAAAATATGGTAGGTCATAAATTAGGTGAGTTTGCTCCGACAAGAATATTTAGAGGACACGCCGGTCAAAAGGATAAAGGTAAGAAATAAAAGACTTAAGTAGAAGATGGGATCAAGAAAACATAAACGTGCCGAAGAGTATAAAGAGGCAAGAAAGAGCAGATATGTTGCAAGATTGAACAACAATCCTACATCTCCGAGGAAAACTCGTCTTATGGCAGATGCTATAAGAGGGCTTGATGTTAATAGAGCTTTGGGTATATTGCAATATTCACATAGAGAATCTGCACCTAAATTGAGAAAATTACTACTTTCTGCTATTGCTAATTGGCAGGCAAAAAATCCGGGTCAAGTAATGGAAGAGAGCAATCTTTTTATCAAGCAAATATGTGTTAACGGTGGAAGACAACTAAAACGTCTTCGTACTGCACCACAGGGTCGCGGTTACAGGATTAGAAAACGTTCTAACCATATTATATTAGAGATAGGCAGTAGGAACGAAACTGCTATACAATCTAATGATGCAGAAAATAAATAGTTTGGAATTTTTAAGAAAAATGTAAAAGGATGGGACAAAAAACAGATCCAAGAGGAAACAGACTAGGTATCATCAGAGGTTGGGATTCAAATTGGTATGGTGGAAAAACATTCGAATCCAAATTGGTAGAGGATGATAAGATAAGAAAGTATTTAGGAGTTCGTTTAAGCAATGCTGAAATATCAAAAATATATATAGAAAGAACCCTAAAACGTATAACTGTTACTATTAACACAGCAAAACCGGGCTTTATCATAGGTAAGGGCGGTCAAGAGGTTGATAAAATTAAAGAAGAGTTAAAGAAACTTACAGAAAAAGAAGTTCAAATTAACATTTTAGAGGTTAAGCGACCTGAATTGGAAGCCAAACTTGTAGCAGATAATATTGCTCGTCAAATAGAGGGCAGAGTTTCTTATAGAAAGGCTATAAAAATGGCAATTGCTTCCACAATGAGAGTTGGTGCTGAGGGTATAAAGGTTTCGGTTTCTGGTCGTATAGGTGGTGCCGAAATGGCAAGAACCGAGCATTACAAAGAGGGTAGAACTCCTTTGCACACACTTCGTGCTGATATAGACTATTCTTTAGCAGAGGCTCATACAACTTATGGTCGTATAGGAGTAAAGGTGTGGATTTGCAGAGGACTTGTTTACAACAAAGTTGAAATAGTTCCTTCTACTGTAGGCGGTGGCTTAAAAGACAACAACAGGTCTGGTCAGCGTTTTAATGTAGGTGCAAGACCTCGTCGTAAAAATAATAGTAGGGATTTTAAATAACAGAGTAGTATGTTACAGCCAAATAAGACAAAATATAGAAAACAGCAGAAAGGCAAAATGAAGGGTATGGCTTTTAGAGGTCATGAGTTGGCTTTTGGAAGTTTTGGTATCAAATCTTTGAACACTTCATTTATTACAGGTCGTCAGATTGAGGCTGCCCGTCAAGCAGTTACTCGTTACATGAAACGTGAAGGGCAATTGTGGATAAGAATCTTTCCGGATAAACCTATAACCAAAAAACCTAATGAAGTTCGTATGGGTAAAGGTAAGGGAGCACCTGAATACTTTGTAGCAAGAGTAAAACCGGGAACAATGTTGTTTGAAGCCGAGGGTGTGCCTTTGCATATTGCTAAGGAAGCCATGAGACTTGGAGCACAAAAGTTGCCTGTGATTACTAAGTTTGTAGTACGTAGAGATTATGTAGAACAATAAATTAAAGGAGATAGAAAATGAAAAATAATTTAGGTTTAAAAGAACTTTCTGATAAGGAATTGATGGAAAGACTTGAAGCAGAGCAGACAGAGTTGGTTAAAATGAGAATAAACCATGCTATATCTCCATTGGAGAATCCTAATTTATTGTCAGTTACTCGCAAAAATATTGCAAGAATTAACACTGAAATTTCACTTAGAAGAAAAATGGCTAAGGAAAACAAGTAGGAAATTTTAAAGACATAAGATAATGGAAAGAAACCTTAGAAAAGAAAAAATCGGTGTAGTTGTGAGTGATAAAATGCAGAAGACTATAAATGTTTTGGTTGAAAGAAAAGTTAAGCATCCAAAATATGGAAAGTTTTTGCAGAGAAGTAAAAAATTCATGGCTCACGATGAGAAAGAAGAAGCAAGGATTGGAGATACTGTTCGTATAATGGAAACCAGACCATTAAGTAAGAATAAGTGCTGGAGATTAGTTGAAATAATAGAAAAAGCTAAATAAGATATGATACAACAAGAAACGAGATTAGTTGTTGCTGATAATAGTGGAGCAAAAAGTGTATTATGTATCAGAGTTTTGGGTGGTACAAAGACACGTTATGCTTCTGTTGGTGACAGAATAGTTGTAGCGGTTAAAGATGCGTTGCCTGCTGGTAATGTTAAGAAGGGTTCTGTATCTAAGGCAGTTGTTGTTAGAACAAAGAAAGAAATAAGAAGACAGGATGGTTCTTATATTAGATTTGACGATAACGCATGCGTTTTACTTACGGCTACAGATGAATTAAGAGGTACTCGTATTTTTGGACCCGTAGCAAGAGAGTTGCGTGAGAAACAATTTATGAAAATAGTTTCATTGGCTCCAGAAGTATTATAAAGAATAAAATAATAGTAGAGAGATGAAATTGCACATAAAAAAAGGGGATACAGTAAAAGTTATTGCGGGTAATTCTAAAGGTGTTATAGGAAAGGTTTTGGTTGTATATCCTCAGGATAATAGAGCCATAGTTGAGGGTGCTAACAAGATAAAAAAGCACACTAAACCTAATCCTAAAAATACACAAGGCGGTATAATAGAAAAAGAAGCCCCTATACATATTTCCAATTTAATGGTTGTAGATTCAAAGGGAAATGCAACCAGAATAGGAAGACGCCTTGATGAGAAGACAAATAAATTAGTTCGTTATTCTAAAAAAACTGGGGAGGTAATAAAATAATGGGATACAGTCCAAGATTAAAAACTAAGTATAAAGACGAGATAATGCAATCTTTGATGAAAGAGTATAATTATGGTACTACAATGCAAGTGCCTCGTCTTGTAAAGATTTCTCTTAATCAAGGTTTAGGAAGATTGGCTTTGAATGATAAAAAAGTCATAGATAAGGGAGTAGAGGAGATGTCTATTATAGCAGGTCAGAAAGCCGTTGCTACAAAATCCAAAAAAGATATTTCTAACTTCAAACTTAGAAAAGGTATGCCTGTCGGAGTTAGAGTAACTTTGAGAGGTGATAAAATGTATGAGTTCTTGGATAGATTGATTTCTGTTGCTATCCCAAGAATAAGAGATTTTAGAGGTATAGATACCAAAGGGTTTGATGGTAGAGGAAATTATACTTTTGGAGTACAAGAGCAGATAATTTTCCCTGAAATAGACATTGATAAAGTAGACCACTTAAATGGTATGGATATTACTTTTGTTACCTCTGCAAATACGGATAAGGAAGCATTTTCTTTGTTGAAATCTTTCGGTTTCCCTTTTAAAGTAGAATCAGAAAAATAGTATTATAATGGCAAAAGAATCAATTAAAGCACGCGAGAAGAAAAGAGAATATTTGGTAGCAAAATATGCGGCTAAAAGACAGGCTCTTTTGGAGGCAGGTGATTACGAAGGACTACAAAAATTACCTAAGAACGCCTCACCTGTAAGATTGCACAATCGTTGTAAACTAACGGGTCGTCCAAAAGGATATATGAGACAATTTGGCATTTCAAGAATCAATTTCAGAGAAATGGCATTGGCAGGTTTGATACCAGGAGTAAAAAAGGCTTCTTGGTAGGAGAATACCACCAGTAAAAATTAGTGAAATAATAAATTAAAGAAAAAAGAAATGTTAACAGATCCAATTGCAGATTATTTGACACGCATCAGAAATGCTGTAAATGCAAGACATAGAATTGTAGAAATACCTTCCTCCAAGATGAAGAAGGAAATGACTAAGATTCTTTTTGACAAAGGTTATATTTTGAATTATAAATTTGAAGAGGATACTTTTCCTAAAACTATTAAGATAGCCTTAAAGTATCATCAACAAACACAAGAACCTGCAATTTCTATGTTGAAGAGAGTAAGCAAACCGGGCTTGAGAAAGTATGTCGGTGCAGACCAACTTCCAAGAGTTTTGAATGGTTTAGGTATAGCCATTATATCCACATCACGTGGTATGATGACTGATAAAGAGGCTCGTGCCTTGAGAGTAGGCGGAGAGGTTATATGTTATGTTAGTTAAAAAAACTTAAGGAGGGAATAATATGTCAAGAATAGGAAAATTACCAATAAATATTCCTGCGGGTGTAGAAGTAACGGTAGATAATAGCAATGTTGTTACAGTAAAAGGAAAACTTGGCACATTGCAACAGGCTGTAAATCCTGCTATAACCTTAAATATAGATAATGATATAATACATCTAAATA
Source organism: Bacteroidota bacterium (assembly GCA_030540495.1). GTDB lineage: Bacteria > Bacteroidota > Bacteroidia > Bacteroidales > P3 > Scybalousia_A. Next base: position 3,712 of record JAUNWC010000003.1, on the reverse strand, counting down.
GAGAATCTGATTCCAAGACTCATAAGTCTTTACATGGCTTATATAGAGCATTAATAAAGAATATGGTTACTGGAGTATCTGAAGGTTTCCATACTACTCAAGAGGTTATAGGTGTGGGATATAAAGCGCAAGCACAGGGACAGGTTTTGGAACTTGCCCTTGGTTATTCTCATAGTATATTTATGGTTTTACCGGACGAGATAAAGGTAGAGACCATAACAGAGAAGGGAAAAAATCCTTTGATAAAGATGACTTGTTGTGACAAACAACTTATAGGTCTGGTTGCTGCAAAAATACGTTCTTTGCGTAAGCCTGAACCATATAAAGGAAAAGGTATTCGTTTCGAAGGTGAAGTTGTACGTAAGAAAGCAGGTAAAGCGGCTGCTAAATAGTAAATGAAAATAAATAAAATCTGAGGATACGTAAATGGCAACGAAGAAAGATTTAAGAAGATTGAAAATTAAGATGAGGATACGCAAAAAGGTCAATGGTACCGCCCAGAGACCTCGTCTTACAGTATTCAGAAGCAACAAAGAGATATACACTCAGTTGATAGACGATGAGGCTGGTTCTACTTTGTGTGCTGCAAGTTCTATGGAAAAAGGTTTCCAAAAAAGTGGCAATAAAACAGAGGTTGCTCTACAAGTTGGTAAAGTATTAGCACAGAGAGCCAAAGAAAAAGGTATAGAAGCTGTTGTTTTTGACAGAAATGGTTATTTGTATCATGGTCGTGTTAAGGCTTTGGCAGATTCAGCAAGGGAAAATGGTTTAAAATTCTAAGAAAATGGCAGAACTAAATATAAAAAGAGTAAAATCAAGCGAGATAGAATTTACAGACAAGCTTGTAAGTATCAATAGAGTTACCAAAGTAACCAAAGGTGGTAGAACATTTAGTTTTTCTGCCGTAGTTGTAGTAGGAAATGGAAATGGTATAGTAGGTTATGGTTTGGGAAAAGCCAAAGAGGTTGCTGCTGCTATTTCTAAAGGCTCTGAAGACGCAAAAAAGAATCTTATAAAGGTTCCTATCCTAAAGGGTACCATACCTCATGAACAAGAGGGCAAATATAGTGGTGCAAGAGTATTCTTGAAGCCTGCTGCTCCTGGTACTGGTGTTATAGCCGGTGGTGCTATGCGTGCTGTTTTAGAGAGCGTAGGAGTTAAAGACGTGTTGGCTAAATCAAAAGGTTCCTCCAATCCACACAGCGTGGTAAAGGCTACTGTTGCTGCTTTGTTGAAAATGAAAGACCCTTATACTGTTGCTAAGTTAAGAGGTATTGAAATGGATAGAGTTTTTAACGGATAAATTGATTTAGAGATGAAAGTAAGAGTAACTCAAATAAAAAGTGGTATAGGATACCCATTGCGTCAAAAACAAACACTTTGGTCCTTAGGTTTAAGAAAAATGCATCAAACAAAAGAGCATGAACTTACTCCTCAAATTCAAGGAATGATAGACAAAGTGAAACATTTGATAAAAGTAGAAGAGATTAATTAATAAAAATAAATAATTAATTATGGATTTAAGTAATTTAAAACCAGCCTTAGGCTCCACAAAGAGTCGTAAGAGAATAGGTAGAGGTCAAGGTAGCGGATATGGTGGTACATCTACACGTGGTCATAAGGGAGCAAAATCTCGTTCTGGTTACAGTAGAAAAGTAGGATTTGAAGGCGGACAGATGCCTCTTTATAGATTGTTGCCAAAATTTGGTTTCAAAAATATAAATCGTATAGAGTATTTAGGAATCAATTTGGATACTTTGGAGCAAATAGCCGAAAAATTAAATACTACTGATATTACCATAGACCTTTTGCGAGCTAATCGCATAGCATCTAAAAGTGATAGAGTTAAAATTTTAGGAAGAGGAGAATTAACAAAAGCGATTAACGTTAGTGTTAATGCTATTTCAAAGAATGCTAAACTTGCGATAGAATCAAAAGGAGGCACAGTTACTATAATCTAATAAAACCGTACATTAATGAAGCGATTTATCAATACAATCAAGAATATCTGGAGTATAACAGATTTAAGAGCAAAGATTATCTTTACACTATCTCTTGTTTTGGTGTATAGGATAGGTTCTTATGTCGTTATTCCGGGCATAAATCCTTCTGACTTAGGTTCTTTGCAAAGTCAAACTCAAGATGGAGTTTTGGGCTTGTTGAACATGTTTTCGGGAGGTGCATTTTCCAATGCCTCTATTTTTGCCTTGGGTATTATGCCTTATATCACAGCCTCTATTGTTGTACAATTACTAACAATGGTTGTTCCATATTTTATGAAAATGCAACGAGAGGGTGAGAGTGGCAGAAATAAAATAAATCAAATAACGCGTTGGTTGACAGTGATAGTTACTGTTTTTCAATCTTTCGCTTATTTAGCAAATTTGAGAAATCAACTACAAGGTGCTCAGATATTTAACATATTTGGAGGAAGTACTATAACATTTTGGAATTGGGTATTGCCTATTTCCATACTTCTAACTTGTGGTACTTTATTTGTTATGTGGTTGGGAGAGAGAATTACCGATAGAGGTATAGGTAACGGTATTTCGTTGTTGATAATGGTAGGTATTATTGCACGTTTGCCTTTTGCTTTGTTTGCCGAATTTGCATCCCGTATGGAGAGCCAAGCAGGTCAGTTGGTTATATTATTTGTTGAATTGATAGTATGGCTTGTTGTTATAATGTTTTGTATTCTTTTGGTGCAAGGAACAAGAAGAATACCTGTTCAATATGCAAAACGCATAGTTGGTAACAAACAATACGGAGGTGTTAGACAATATATTCCTATAAAGGTTAATGCAGCGGGAGTTATGCCTATTATTTTTGCTCAGGCTATAATGTTTATCCCCGTAACCATTATGGGATTTTCTGGCTCCAACAATAGTGGAATAGCCTCAGTATTATCTAACTTTGATGGATTTTGGTATAACCTTATCTTTGGTTTATTGGTTATAATTTTCACCTATTTTTACACCGCAGTGGCTATTAATCCAAAGCAAATGGCAGATGATATGAAGAAGAATGGCGGTTTTGTTCCTGGAGTTAAACCGGGTAAAAAAACAGAGGAGTTTTTTGATAATATTTTATCCAAGGTTACTCTTCCGGGTTCTATCTTTTTGGCTTTGGTAGCAATATTGCCTGCTATTGTTAGATTGTTCGGTATTAATTCCCAATTTGCACAGTTCTATGGTGGAACATCTTTGCTTATTCTTGTGGGAGTTGTTTTAGATACATTGCAACAAATAGAAAGCCATCTTTTGATGCGTCATTATGACGGTTTGACAAAGACCGGACGTATCAAGGGTAGAGGTGGAAATATGTAAATTATAGAAAGAAAATGATTAACATAAAATCTTCTATAGAAATAGAACAAATGAGAGTTGCGGCTCTTTTGGTAGGACAAACTTTATCTGAGGTTGCTAAAATGATAAAGCCCGGTGTTACCACAGAGGCTTTGGATAAGTGTGCCCAAGAGTTTATTCTTTCCAAAGGAGCATTGCCAACCTTCAAAGGTTATAATGGCTTTCCTGCTTCATTATGTATTTCCATTAATGAGGTAGTTGTTCATGGCATACCTTCTAAAAGAGAGATAAAAGAAGGTGATTTTATTTATATTGATTGTGGTTGTACTTTTAATTGTTGGTTAGGTGATTCTGCTTATAATTTTGCTTTGAAGGGTTTTAAGCAAGAAGAATTAATATTAATGAAA
>JAUNWC010000216.1 GCA_030540495.1 Bacteroidota bacterium | reverse complement strand
AAACGCAAAAAGGTTACAAATTATTGTAACTTTGTAACATTCTTTTAACCAAAAACATATACCACAATGGCAGATACAGAACAAAAAACAGTCTTACTTGATGTTGAACTATCGGGAGAAATTGATAAAAGTATTCAACGAATTATTGATATCAAAAAGAAAATACAAGAACTTACCAAACAACAAGCAGAATATACCAAACAACTCCAAGACTGCACACTCTCCGAACAAGAGTATAACAAAAAAATGGTTGTAAACGAGAACTCTATCAAGGCTCTCAAAAAAGTACTACTTGACCAAAACAACACCCTAACCGAGCAGTATAAACAAACCGACTTGGTAACGGGAAGCATGAACCAACTTTCGGGCAAACTCTCGGCTCTAAAACGTGCTTATAGAAATTTGTCCGAAGAGGAAAGAAATAGCGACTTTGGAACGCAAATAAAAACGCAAGCAAAGGAACTAAACGATAGATTAAAAGAGTTAGAGGCAGAATATGGACAGTTTGGTAGAAACGTAGGTAACTACAATGAAGCGGCGCAAATAGTGGCAGGCTCACTGAAAACCGAACTCAAAAACCTAACCGACCAACTGACAAATCTTGCCTTAGCAGGCAAACAAGGAACAGAAGAATATGAACAACTTGTAGAAAAAGCGGCGCAAATAAGAGACGCTATTGCGGATACAAGGGAGGATATAAACAACAGGGCAAGCGATAGTGCAAACATAGACGCTCTCTCTGATGCGATGCAACTACTTACTTCCTCTACAATGCTACTAACGGGCGCTTTGGGATTATCTAATTCCGAAAGCGAGGAATTTAATAAGATAGTCCAAAAAATGACCCTACTTATAGGAATGTTGAACGCCTTAGAAAATATAAATAAGGTTGCACAACAACAAAGTATTTTAGTAACCAAAACAAGAACTCTAATAACTTCCTTATTTTCCAAAACACAAGCCACTGCAACCGCTACAACCACAGCCTCCACTCTTGCAACAAAAAAACTAACACTTGCCACCATAGCGCAAAACGTAGCAACCAAGACAGTAACCATTGCAACTACACTTTGGAACGCCGTATTGAAAGCAAATCCTATTGTTGCTATTATAGCCGTGGTAATGGCTCTTATTACCGCTATTGTTAAACTTACAAGCATCTTCTCCTCTTCGGCTAAGGCAATGAAAGAAATGTCGGCAATAGAAGAAGAATGGACACAAAAAACCGAAAAAGGAGCCGAACGCATAGAACAAGCCGAAAAGAAAAAGACGCAAGCAATAAACAAAACCGATATACAAGCAAGAAAACGTATCCTACAACTAAGAAAAAACGGAGCAACAGAAGAACAAATTGCCGAAGCAACATACCAAAACGAAATAAAAAAACTTGATGTAACCATACAAACCACCGAAGAACTATTAAAGCAATACTCTTTGCAAAGAAACGAAATGGTAAGACTTGCCAACGCTCACAAACTCGCTATGGAAAAACTTGACAAAGACTCCGATAAATACAAAGAAGCACAACAAAAACTAAAAGAATACAACGACCAAATAAAAGAACTAAACAAAAATATAGAAGACGGCACAAACCTAATAGAAAGTAGCAAACTATCTAAGGAAGAAAAAAAACTTGAACAAGAACAAAAAAAACGCCAAAAGGCTAATTCATCCAACGGAGAGTCCGCCACAGAAAAAAGATATAAGAAAGAAAAAAAGGCTATGGAGAACCTCCAAAAACTCCAAGAAAAAAACAACGAATTGGAGGCAACGCTTTTGGATGACAGCCTTACTTCTCAAATAAACCACGAAGACAAAGTATTTAACCAAAAGCAAGAAAACAAACGCAAACAAATAGAACTTGACCGCAAATACAACAAAATTACAGAACAAGAGGCTCAAACGCAATACACCCTACTTGAAAAAGATGAACAAATATATAACAACAACAGACAAAAGAAACTTGACGAGTATTTGCAAAACCAATTGGCAAGCATAGAAAAGAGCGATGAAGAGCAATTGCAACAACTCAAAAACTCCAACCAACAGAAATTGCAAGAGTATGAACAAGCATTATACACACAAGCAGGTATTTCTCAAACCTTACTTGCCGATACAGACGGAGCAGTGGCTATTTCTCCACAAGAGGAGAAAATACAAAGACAAGTACAAGAACTAAGACTTGCATTATATAAGCAAGAACAAGAACAAGAAGAACGCATCAAAGAAGAAAGCCTGCAAAAACGTATTGAAATGGAAACCCAAAAAATAAACCAACAATACGAAGGCGACTTATTGAAATACTCCGAAAACGAGAAAAAGAAAACCGAAATAGAAATAGAACGTTTGCAAAAAATCATTGACTACAAAAAGAATACAGAAAACCAAGACACCACACAAGAAGAAGCACAATTACTTGAATTGCAAGCCAAACAAAGAAAACTTCAACTTGATAGCGACCTTTTGCTAACTCTAAACACACAAAAAGAAAAGTTTGAGGCACAAAAGAACTATTATTTACAGGAAATAGAACTTGCAAGCGACAACCAAGAAAAACGCAAACAACTTGAAAACGAACTTTTTGAACTTGAAAAACAGCACAACCAAAGCCGTATAGAACAATTTAATAACTATGCCTTACAGGTTAGCAACATAGCAAACGGGCTTAGTGGTTTGATGTCTGCCAAAGAGGAGGCACAAACGCAAAAGTACGAGCAAGAGAACGAAAAGCAAAAAGAAGTATTGCAACAAAGACTTGATGCAGGGCTCCTTTCACAAGAGCAATATGACAAACAAGTAGCAAATTTGGATGCTACTTTGGATAAGAAAAAACAACAAATTGCCATCAAACAAGCCAAAAGAGAAAAGGCTTTGAAAATCTTTGAAACAGTGATAAACACCGCTTCGGCTATTATGAAACTTTGGACAGAACTTGACCCAATAAGCGCAGGCATAATGTCGGCAGTAGTAGGTAGCACGGGAGCCTTACAACTTGCTACCATCAAAGCCGAACCACTACCCAAAGCCTCTAAGGGAGGACTAATCAAAGGCAAACGTCATTCACAAGGAGGCACCATCATAGAGGCAGAGGATGGAGAAATGATTATAAACCGCAAAAGCACCGCTAAGTATGGAGCATTGTTGGAGGCAATAAACCAAAACAATATAAAGCCTTTGGGTTTGAGTAGTCCAAACACAGATTTTGCCGACTTGCAACAAGCAATAAAAGATATGAAAGTATTTGTCTCTGTGGAAGATATAAACAGAGGACAAAAAAACTATGCTAAGATAGAAAGCAAAGGAAAC
>JAUNWC010000215.1 GCA_030540495.1 Bacteroidota bacterium | reverse complement strand
TCACATCGTGGATGGTATGGCAAAGAGTATGGATAAAAATACTCCTAAGGATACCATAAAGATAAAGCGTAGTGAGTTAAAAAAATAGTGAAAGATACCGCAAATGTTAAGGTAAAAAGCACACCAAGTTTTGGTATAAGATACAGCGACTTGGTGGATAAAGCACCGATAAAAAAGGATGCAAAGGTAACATTGTTGGAAAACAAACTACTTTTAACTCAAAACAATGAAACAAAGGAATATACCTTTAAGGATATCAAAAAGGACAAAGATGTATTTTTGATAAGGACTTCTAAGGGAGAAGACATTGTTATAAGCAAATCAAACAATGTTATTCACGTTAAAATCAATGATGAATTATTTGTATTAAAAGAAATAGAATAATTGTCTTCTAATTCACATACTATTTTACTAAACAAAAATGGAGGTAAGAAAACTTACCTCCATTTTATTTATGTTGCACACATTCTATTATTTGGTGCTAAGATTCAAAGTCTCGTTATTAATACCTTCACAATGAAGTGAGGTGCCAGTAGTTTTATATGCTATGGCTTCTATTTCAACCAAAACATCTTTTGGCAATTTAACCACTGCAAAAGCCGCTCTTGCAGGTAGTGTCTCTTTGAAATATTGAGAATAAACCTCGTTCATAGCAACAAAGTTATCCATAGAACTAAGCAAACAAGTTGTTTTGCAAACATCATTAAAAGAATATCCTGCTTCTTTTAGTATTGCTCCCAAATTTTCCAAAACTTGTTTTGTTTGAGCCTCAATACCCTCAGGTATTTCTCCGTTTGCAGGATTAACAGGTATTTGACCAGAAACGAATAACATACCATTGCCTGCTTGTATAGCCTGCGAATAAGGACCTATGGCTGCAGGAGCATTATTTGTGTTTATTACTTTATTACTCATAGTTTATTTGTGTTTTTATTTGTTTATTACTATTTTTTGTTGTGCTGTTTTGCCCTCTGCTTCTATTCTTATAATATAAGAGCCGTTATCCACATTAGGCAAAGAGAAAGTTTTGTTGGTTAAATCTACGTTTTGCTCCTGATAAACCACTTGTCCCAAAACATTAACAATGGATACTCTTTCGGCATTGTTAATTTGAGAATTGATAACAAAGTTACCATTGGTAGAAGGATTAGGCATAACGGAGAAAACAAAACTATTTTCTACATTTTCAAGCGAAGAAGTGGATAATACTGTCACACTCTTTGGTTGAGAATAAGTAGAAGGGCAAGAGGCTATTTGAACCAAGGCTCTGTAAGAAAATTCGCCTGCTTGGTCAAATGTTTCTGTGTAAGAAGTAGAAGTATTGTTTATTGTTTGATAAGTAGAGAAGTTGTCAGAGGATTTTTCCCAAGCAACAACATCGCCTCTTTTGCCTGTTAGGGTAAAGGTTCCTTGTGTGTTTTTGAATACTGTTTCGTATGCAAAATTGACAACTCCACCGCGAGATATTTGTACATCTATAAGCACCGTATTAGAAACATCTCCTATAAGACCATTGGAATAAACCACACGTCTAAAATAAGTACTATCTGTAAGTACTGGTGGTTGATAGTTTTGTTGGTTGTTAGTTCCTTCTGCATCTACCCAAGTAGAACCATCTCTTCTTTGCCATAGGTAAGTAAAGTTGCCAAAACCTCCTTGTGGTTCCTCTCCTGTTATTTGTCCCGGTTGAGTATTCTCACATACCTCTGGAGTAGTAGCAGTAATGGTGTTGTTGGTAACCTCTGGTGCAAGAGTTTGGAAACTTGTCCTATTACTATAAGCATATCCATAACCGTTTTGTACAAAGGCTTTCACATAGTAAGTTTGACCACTAACCAAGTCCGTTACATTTGCACTAAAAGAGCCTAAATCAGAACCTTCTACAATAACATAGTGTTCAGTACTATCAGGATTGAAAGACGAATTCTCATCAGTAACATAAGAAAACCCTTTTCTTATAAACTGAGTTGAGCCAACAGAGGAAAGCATTGCACGGAAAGTGGCAGTAGTTTCTGTTATATTGTTAGCACTCTGAATAGCAACGGAGCCTAAGCCCGAAACAGTAGTTACTACTTTGATAGGACCAAGATGAGTTCCATTATTGTTTTTGATAAATGAACGATAATAATAAGTTGTTCCTCTTTCCAAACCTGTTATAGATAAAGAAGCAATATTAATAGTGTCGGTTAAATTATTATCATACACAGCATATTGCTCCTCAAAAGGACAATCCTCAGAAGTAGAATAAACAATACCCTTTGCTGTTATGCTTTGCGTACCTTGATAAACTATTGTTCCATTAGAAGAGAAAGAATTCATAGTTAGATTAGCAAAGTTGCCGGTCTCAAGCATAGGAGTTTCTGAATTGAAATTAAACATATACAAAGAGTCATTTATCTTTATCATAGAAGTAAATGTAATGCCGTTTATGGGTGTGCCGTTCGCTCTTGATATTTGATTAGAAGAGTTTCTTGTAAAATAGTTTCTATTGGAAGTACCAACAAAAGCCCACTGTGCCTCGTTGTAACTGTTCATAGTGCCTACTGCAGATTCTATAAACCAACCTCTGTCAGAAGCATTAGTATTAACAATATTGTATCCATTGTTAAACCAATTTAGAAGTTTGCTCCAATTACCATGGTGGATAAGTATGCCCGCACTTGGAATATAAGCATCCCACCCCGTTTTTCTTCTTGCCTCTACTGTAAAGAATTCCTGGGTACCTGGTATTTGAACAAAATAAGCCGTATCGCTACCTCCTTGTATAACAGGAACTCTTATAGAATCTCTGCTAAGGGTTATAGTATCCATTTTGCCAAGCCAATCCAAAGCCTTCTTTTCTCCGGCTGATAGGTTAGGAGGAGTGGCTTGATTGTTGTTATAACATCCTGAATGCATCAAATCGTAGTAGCCTGTAGCATAGATAGATGTAGTAGAATCACTGCTGTTGTTGTAAGTATCATAGTGGTCTGGCAATCCCAATGCATGTCCAAACTCATGGCACATTACTCCTATGGCTCCCATAGCACTTTGAGAAGACTTTTCTGGTCCGCAAACATAGTGAGAAAAACGAACACCATCCACTGTCATATTAGGCACATCCGATTGGTGTGGCCAAACCTCGTCAGTATTTCCAGTAGAGGACTGAGGAGTGCCTGCATACATAATGAAAACACAACCAACCTTATTAACCGTACCTGCATCTATGTTGGCAAAGTTATTGTAATCTACATCAGCATTAGCAGCATTGATAGCATCTCTTGCTAAGTAGGCTCCGCCATTACCAGCAGCATAGTAAGAACTTGGATGAGAAAGAGTGTAAGGACCTACTACTCTGAATTTCATATCGTATCTACCCC
>JAUNWC010000214.1 GCA_030540495.1 Bacteroidota bacterium | reverse complement strand
CATAACCTATCTCAACCTATTACAACCTATGCTAACCTACCATAAAAACCTACAAAAAAACAGAAAAATGAGTGAGATATGAAAAAAAATATATAAATTTGCAAATAATATATTCACGAGAATAAAACAATATATAACTATGAACGCACAGATAAAAAGTTTGCTTGATGAGGCTTCGGCTTCTATGCTTAAGGCAGTTGATTTTTTTGAAAAAGATATTAGAAAATTGAAGGCGGGTAAGGCTTCTGCTCAAATGTTGGAGGGAGTAAAAGTGGATTATTATGGCACGCTTACACCAATAGAGCAGGTGGGTAATATTAGTACTCCTGCTTCCAATCAAATAACGGTACAGCCTTGGGACAAATCTGCCTTAGGTCATATAAATAAGGCAATAATAGATGCCAATCTTGGTTTTGCTCCAAAATTAGAGGCTGATTTGTTGAGAATAACTCTTCCTCCTTTGACAGAAGAAAGACGTAAGGAAATAATGAAAAGCGTTAAAAATCAAGCCGAAGAAAACAAAGTATCTATTAGAAACATAAGACGTACCTATATAGATAAGATAAAAAAGACAAAGGACAATAAGGAACAACCTGCTACTGAGGACGAGATAAAACAAGCGGAAAAAGATGTGCAAGATTTGACCGACAAGTTTATCAAAAAGATAGATGAAATTGTTGTTGCAAAAGAAAAAGACGTAATGACTGTCTAAGTTAAAGAAGTTGAATTTTGATAATAAGATATAGAACATTTTAATTTAAATTATCTATGTATAGTATTTTTTTGCAAACAGTTAGTGCCACAACAGAGGCTATTTCCACTACCAAAACTCTAAACCTTTGGGAATTAGCCGTAAAAGGTGGTTGGATTATGATAGTACTTGCTTTGCTATCTATTTTTGTGGTTTATATTTTTGTTGAAAGATATATTGCCTTAAACAAAGCCTTAAAGCAAGATACCACCGTTTTTATGGATAGAATCAAGGATTGCATTCACAACAGCGATTTGCAAGGAGCAAAAAACATTTGTGAGGCAAATAATTCTCCTATTGGTAGAATGATAGGCAAGGGGTTGGCAAGATTGGGGCGTCCTTTGAATGATATCAATCAAGCCGTAGAGAATGTTGGCAAAATGGAAATAGCAAAAATGGAGAGTGGTGTTTCTATGCTTGCAACTGTTTCTAATCTTGCTCCTTCCATAGGTTTTCTTGGAACGGTTACTGGTATGGTTAAAGCGTTTTTTGATATGGCAAACGCAGGCAACAATATAGACATACAGTTGCTTTCAAGCGGTATTTACGAGGCTATGGTTACAACTGTTGGCGGTTTGATAGTTGGTCTTATTGCTTCTTTTCTTTATAGTATAATAGTAGGAAAAATCAATAAGATGGTGTTTATACTGGAGTCGCGTACTATGGAGTTTATGGATTTGTTACACGAACCGGCTTAAAAAAAACTTCTTATTATGTTAGAAAGTAGAAACAAAATAACTCCTGCTTTTAACTCTTCTTCTATGTCGGATTTGGTGTTTTTGTTGCTAATATTTTTTATGCTAACATCCACACTTATAAGTCCTAATGCTATCAAACTACTTTTACCCAAAAGTTCTTCTGGGCAAACTATGGCAAAACAAAATGTAACCGTGTCCATAGATGAGCAAGAGCATTTTTATGTGGAGAATTTGCCAAAAACAATAGAAGAATTGGAGCCTTTTTTGGAAGAATTATTGTCCAATACCACAGAGGGAACAGTAAAACTTCACTCCGATAAAACCGTTCAAGTACAAAGCATTGTGTATGTAATAGATGCTGTCAATCATATCAATCAACGGCACAACACAAAACACAAAGTAATACTTGCAACCGAAAGTCCTAAGCAATAAACATTGTTATGCAAAGACAGGAGAAATATATAGATTCTAAGGAAAGACAAGAAAACAATAAACGCAAGTTGTTTAGTGGTGGAATAACCTTATTGCTCCATTTATTGGTTGTTTTGTTGTTGGTGTTTGTTTTGGGCTTGCCTTACTTAGACCCTCCACCTGCAGAGCAAGGAGTGGAAATAAGTTCAGGAGATTTGACTGACGTAGGGGATGCTATTGTGGGAAATACAGGAGGAGGAAAGTCGCAAGCAAAATACAACCCTTCTTATGAGGAGTCGGATAATATTGCAACTCAAAACACAGAGGACGCTCCCATAACAAGCAAGAACTCAAGAACTAAGAACAAAGTAGAAAAACCAAAAGAGCCAACAGTGGAAAGTGACGCTATGTTTCCGGGCAAAAAAAATTCTAAGGGCAATGGAGAAGGCTCGGGTAGTGGTTATGGTAGTGGAGAAAATGGTAGTGGTGGCGGTGGCAATGGGAACAACTCTTCGGGAAGTGGTTATTCCCTAAACGGCAGAACAGCCAAATATCTTCCTAAACCAGAATCTAACAAAAGAGAAACCGGAAATGTTGTTGTTGCCATAGAGGTAAATCAAGCCGGCGAAGTAGTTAAAGCAATTGCCGGAGGCAAAGGTACTACTTTGATGGATGTTAATCTTTGGAGAAAATGCGAGCAGGCTGCCAAGAAAGCGAAGTTCTCTGCCAAAGAAAATGCTCCCGAAAAACAACGAGGTACTATTACATATCGTTTTGTGTACTAAAAAGAAAAATAATAAGTTAGCGTAGGTTGGAGGCTTTAGCCTCCTTATGGGTTGTTTTAGGTTAGCATAAGTTGTAATAGGAGGGCAAAGCCATTACTCTTTATCGTACGCTTATGCGTCTCCTATTATAACCTATGCTAACCTAAAACAACCTATCAACCGGCTTTGCCCAATAAAATACCCCTGAGGGTGCTTTTCCCTCCTATGCTAACTTATAACAACTAATGCTAACCTATCAATAGTCCATACGTTACTTTGCCTCTATGCCTTTTATCCTATGCTAACTTAGATAAACCTATACCAATCTATTCAGAAAAAAATATTATCTTTGCCTTTAGTATGGATATAGATAATTTTTTGACATATTTAAAGAAAACAAAGAACGCTTCTTTGCACACCATAACAGCCTATGCATCTGATTTGCATCAGTTTGAGGAACATCTTGCTGAATTTTGCCAGGGAGATACCTCAGATAGTAACATAACTCTAAGTGTTATAAGGGTTTGGATTATGGATATGGCAGACAAGGGTATAACCAATAGGAGTATTACAAGAAAAATAAGCGCACTAAGAACTTATTTTTTTTATAAGGAAACTGTGGATAATACTACTTGCAATCCTATGGCTAAGATTGTTGCCCCAAAAATAGCAAAAAGAAAAATGCCTTTTATCTCACAAGAAGAAATAACCAAACTACTAAGCGAACAATACGACC
>JAUNWC010000213.1 GCA_030540495.1 Bacteroidota bacterium | reverse complement strand
AGCCCGAAAAAGCCCTTTTTTAAAAGGCTAAGTCGCTGATAATCAAGCAAAGTTTCTCAAATTTGAGTTTTAATTGGCAATTAAAAAAAAACAGCCTGTGGCTGTTTTATAGGTTAAAATAGGTTGTTTTAGGTTAGCATAGGTTAGCATAAGTTGGAGGCAGAGCCTCCTATAAGTTAGCATAAGTTATGATAGGAGGGCAAAGCCGTTACTTTTTGTTATACGCTTTTGCCCTCCTATCTCAACCTATGCTAACCTATAGGAGCCAAAGGCTCCAACCTATGCTAACTTATGCTAACCTATCCCAACCTATAACAACCTATCCCAACCTATAACAACAGCCTGTGGCTATAATCTACAATAACTTATAATCGCAAATATATAAAAAATTTTGTCAGTTTTATAAAAATGTGTAAATTTGCACGAAAATATATAGGAATATGTTTTCATATAACGAAAAAATTATTGGAGAGGGATTAACATACGATGATGTGCTTTTAGTACCAGCATATTCTGAGATTATCCCTAAGGAAGTAACGGTACAGAGTCGTTTTTCAAGAAACATTAATGTTAATATTCCCATAGTTGCCGCCGCTATGGACACCGTAACAGAGGCACCTATGGCTATTGCTATGGCACAAGAGGGTGGTATAGGAGTATTGCATAAGAATATGTCCATAGAGCGTCAAGCAGAAGAGGTATTGAAAGTAAAAAGAAGTGAAAACGGAATGATTACCAACCCTACAACTTTGCACGAAAACGCTGTTGTAGAGGATGCTCTTAAGATGATGAGAGAGTTTTCCATTGGAGGTATTCCTATTGTGGATAACGACAACAAACTTATAGGTATAGTTACTAATAGAGACCTTAGATTTGAAAAAGATATTCACAAACCTTTGCGTGAAATAATGACCAAAAATGTAATAAGTACAAACCAAGGCACAACTTTTGCTCAAGCGGCTGAAATATTGCAACAACATAGGATAGAAAAACTTCCTGTTGTGGATAGCGATGGTCGTTTGGTAGGGCTTATTACATATAGAGATATAATAAAGGTAAAACAAAGACCTATGGCTTGCAAAGATAGTATGGGAAGATTGAGAGTGGCTGCAGGAGTAGGTATTACAAACGATATGTATGAGAGAATAGAGGCTGTAATTGCCTCCGGTGTGGATGCCATAGTGGTGGATACTGCTCACGGACATTCCAAAAACGTAGTTACCGCTCTCAAAGAAATAAAACACAGATTCAAGGACGTGGATGTGGTTGTAGGCAATATAGCAACACCTGAGGCCGCTATTCTTTTGGCTGAGGCAGGAGCCGATGCTGTCAAAGTAGGTATAGGACCAGGAAGTATTTGCACCACAAGAGTTGTTGCGGGTATTGGTATGCCACAACTTACGGCTGTACTTAGAGTTTGCGAAGCATTAAAGGACAAAAACGTTCCAGTAATAGCGGACGGAGGCATAAGATATTCGGGAGATATAGTAAAGGCTTTGGCAGCCGGAGCCTCTACCATTATGGCAGGCTCTTTGTTGGCAGGCACAGAAGAGAGTCCGGGCGATACCATTATATTAGAGGGTAGAAAATACAAAGCATATAGAGGTATGGGGTCTTTGGATGCTATGCAAAACGGAAGTAAAGACCGCTATTTCCAATCTGATGAGAAGGATTTAAAGAAACTTGTACCCGAGGGTATAGTTGGCAGAGTGCCTTATAAAGGTAGTGCTATGGAGGTTATTTATCAACTCGTAGGAGGACTTAAGGCAGGTATGGGCTATACAGGGTCTAAGAATTTGGAAATGTTAAGACAAGCAAAATTTATAAAGATTACTAACGCAGGTTTCATAGAGGGACATCCTCATGATATAACCATAACAAAAGAAGCACCAAATTATTCGCGATGAAAAAGACACTGATTATATTAGCAACCTTAGTTTTGTCTGTTTTTGTAACTAAGGCACAAAAAGACAACGATATTGTTTTGGAAATAGGAGGAGAAAAAATATCCAAAACAGAGTTTCTAAAAATGTATAACAGAAACAATGTATCTAACTCTGGAACAATAGATAAAGAGGACTTAAACGCATACTTAGACCTATATATTAATTATAGGTTAAAACTTTTGCAAGCAAGAGAGGAAGGACTTGATAGTATAAAATCCTTTGTTGATGAAGTGGATAGTTATAGAAAACAAATGATACAACCATATATCAACAATTCGGATATAACCGACTCGCTTGTAAATGAGGCTTATCAAAGAGAAAAAGAATTTATAAGAGCCTCTCATATTCTTATCAACTTGCCGGCAAACGCAACTCCAAAGGACACCTTAGAGGCATATAATAAGGCACTGATGATAAGAAATAAGGCTTTGAAAGGAGAAAATTTTGATTCTTTGGCTGTTATATATTCTGAAGACCCTTCTGCTAAGGGTAGCCAGGCCACAGAAGATAAACCTGCTATGATAGGCAACAAGGGAGACTTGGGGTATTTTACTTCCATGACTATGGTTTATCCTTTTGAAAGTGCCTGCTATTCTTTGCAAAAAGGAGAAATATCTATGCCTATTAAGACAAACTTTGGTTATCATATAATCAAACTTACAGATAGAATTCCTGCACCTTTCTTTACTTGCAATATAAAACACGTTTGGATAAATGCTCAAAATCACACGCCCGAAGAGGCTAAGCGTTTGATAGAAGAGGCTTATTCTCATGTAGAGGAGTGGAAGATAGACTCGGTTGCAAGAAAATATTCAGAGGATACTTATTCGGCTCAAAACAATGGTTGGTTGATGAATCAAAAACCAAATACATTGCCTGCCGAATACGTTGCTCTTATCAAAGATATGAAAGAAGAGGATATTAGTCCTATAATACAAACTCGCTTTGGTTGGCACTTCTTTAAACTTATGAATATAACTCCTTTGAAACCTTTGAACGAAAGAAGAGGAGCAATACTTCAACGAATAAGCAAGGATGCAAGAGGTTACAAATCAATAGAAAACTTTGTAGCACAAAGCAAAGATTATTATAATTTCAAGGAGAATAAAAAGATTTTTGACGAAATAAAACCTTTGGTTTCGGATAGCGTTTTTGAGGGAACTTGGAAAATGCCAGAGGATTATATTGGAGATAAAATTGTCTTTACCATAGGAGATACTTCTTTTACTCAAAAAGATTTTTTGCAAGAATTATACACCTACCAACACAAACAAACGCCTGAGTACGTGCCTTTGTTTTTGGATAAATTCTATACAAACATCGTAAATAAGAAGGTGTTGGAATACGCAGATAGCAAATTGGAGGATAGATACCCTGAATTAAAAGAAGTTATGCAAGAATTTAGAGATGGCTTGCTT
>JAUNWC010000212.1 GCA_030540495.1 Bacteroidota bacterium | reverse complement strand
GGTTGTAAGAAAAAAATGTTATATGTTTGCAAAAATTTTTAATAAACTACAAAAATCATTTAGTCAATGCATCCTTTGGGATGTTTTAAGTAAAACAAACTTTTATTATGGATAACGCACAAGATGTACAGAACGTACAAATGCAACCTGAAGAAAACACACAAATTCATGAACAAACTGAGAAACTTGCTGAGCAACAAAACTCTAATGCAAGTGAATCTTCTGAGCAAACCTCTATAGAGGACATTATTAACTATTATTCTCAAAAAACAAGGGAAGAACTTGTTGAGGAATTGCAAAACCTTATAAACAAAAACGATTATGAGGAATTGAAAGCAAAGGTTCCTTTGTTGAGAAATACTTATAGGAATATGCCTAAGCCTGAGATGGAAACTGAAAAGATTGTTAAAAAAGTTGTAAATGCTCAAGGCGAGGAAGAAGAGCAAGAAATGGAAGTGCCAAAAGAGGATACCACAGAAGTGAAATTTAACGAGTTATATAATAAGTATAAGGAAATACGAACAGATTATCAACAAAAAGAGGAGCAACAAAAAGAAGAAAATCTAAAAAAGAAGCAAGAACTTTTGGAGGAATTGAAAAAGTTGTTGGATAGTGAGCAGACTCTTAAAGAAATCTACGACCAATTCAATAATATACAAGAAAAGTGGAAAGAAATAGGCAATGTGCCTCATGCAGAGGTTAATAACCTTTGGGAGAGTTATCATTTTTTGATAGAAAAATTCTATGAAAAAGTAAAGATAAACAGAGAATTAAGAGACTTAGACTTGAAAAAGAATTTGGAAAAGAAACTTATTCTTTGTGAAAAGGTTGAGGAATTGTTGATAGACGAAGATATAAACAATAGTTTTGCTATTTTGCAAGAATATCATAGACAATGGAAAGAAATAGGAGCAGTTCCAACGGATAAGAATGATGAGGTATGGGAAAGATTTAAACGTGCTTCTGATGCTATAAATCAAAGAAGAAGAGAGTTTTATGAAAAACGCTCTGAGGAGTTGGAAGAAAATAAAACCAAGAAAATTGCTCTTAAGGACCAGGTTTCTGCCATAGTTGCCAAAGAGTTGAATACTATGAAAGAATGGAACGAGGCTACAGAGGAAATAAAGAATTTGTTTGCTCAATGGAAGACCATAGGTTCTATACCAAAAGCAGATAATGAAACTCTTTGGACTCAGTTCAAAACTATGATAGATGGCTTCTTTGAAAAAAGAAAAGAGATGTTTGATAAAAACAAACAAACTGAGGAAGAAAACTATAACAAGAAAATTGCTATCTGTGTTAGGGCAGAGGAAATAGCAAAAAGAGATGATTTTGACGCTGCAACAAAAGAACTTAAAGATTTGCAAGAGGAGTGGAAACACATAGGTGCGGTAAGAAAAAATCTTAGCGACAAGATTTGGTTGCGTTTTAGAGCGGCTTGCGATGAGTTCTTTAACAGAAAGAGTGAAAGTTATTTGCAAACTCATCAACAAATAGAGGAAAACTTGCAAAAGAAATTGGCTCTTATAGAGGAGTTGAAAAATTATCAATTCACAGAAGACAAACAAGAGAATGTCAATGCGTTAAAGGATTTCCAAAAACGTTGGTTTGAGATAGGATTTTTGCCAAACAAGAGCAGAAAAGAGGTTAATAAACAATGGGAGGAAATAATAGAGAGCAATAGAGATAAATTGCAAATAAGTGCTGAGGAAATTGCTACTAAGAAGGGTCAAAAGAAGGCAAAACCTTCCATACCTATACGTGCCAAAATAGAATCTTTGAACGAAGAGATAAACAGATTGGAAAACAATATAGGATTTTTTGCCAATAGCAAGAATGCCGATTTGATAAAGCAAGAGTTTGAGCAAAAACTTTCGGCTTTAAGGCTTGAAAAACAAAAACTTGAAGATATATTAAAGCAAGCAATAGAGCAAAAACAAGCCTCTAAAGAGCAGGAACAAACTGAGCTAATAAGCAACGAAAAACAGGAGGAAAATACCTCTGAGGAGCAAGTTGTGGAATAAAATAACAAAAAATCGGTTGCAAAAATATTCTTATTATAAAAAAAAGTAGTATTTTTGCAACCGCTTAGTAAAAGCGTTTATAATTGTAGAGCAATAGTGGAGAAAAGGTTTCTCTTGTGTTGCCGAAAGTAGAATGGTTAATGAAATATAAACAAAAAAAAGTATAAAGGTAATGAAGAAAGATATTCATCCAAAGAATTATAGAGTATGTGCATTTAAGGATATGTCAAATGAACAAGTGTTTTTGACTCGTTCTTGTGCTAATTCAAGAGAAACTATAGAGATAGACGGAGAGACTTACCCGCTTATTAAGTTAGAGATTTCTAACACCTCTCACCCTTTCTTTACTGGAAAGGTTAAACTTGTGGATACAGCAGGTATGGTTGATAAGTATTTGAGCAAGTACAAAAATCGCAAACCACTCAATAAATAATTTTTTTTGGAATAATTTGTTGGGTTTCTAAACCACAGTTTTTTTAAAAAGTATAAAGCAGGTAGCGTCCAATAAAATATATTTATTGAATGGTGCCTGTTTTTTTATAAAACTATGGAGCTGTTTCTTGTTTCTGAAAAAAAATGCTTATCTTTGTAACAAAATAAGAGAAAAGAAAGTATAACAAATAAAAAGAACCATAACTTTGGTAAAAATAAAAAAAATAATTTAGGCTTATGAACTACATATTGTTTGATGATGCAACAAAGGATGTTTTGAAACCTATGACTTATACTCGTCCAGTGTGTGAGATAAGATTGGGTATTATGACCATTAGAGAAAAATGGGAAAAAGCATTGAATGTAACAACTTCTACTTTGACAGATGACTATCTTTCAAAGAAATATCCTATGGTTATGTCTGAGGCTATGCTTTTGATAAATTCTTCTGTTTGTCCTCGTCCTGCAATGATAGAGATGATAAAAAATATGCAACCCGGACAAACTCTTATAGGAGGCAATGGAGAAGTGGTTATTGCCATGTATAAGACAAAAGAGGGTTTTTTGTCTGAGGAAGAGGAAAGTAGTGAAAGGTTGGAGTATAAGGGCGAGTTGGTAAAATTAAATTCTCTTGCAGATATCTTTTTGTTGAACGATGAGGAGTTAAGATATGATTATGAGGTTTTGACAAAGGGAAGAAAAAGTATGCCGATAAGTCAAACAAATATGGTTATAGGTAAGGAAAATATTTTTTTGGAAGAGGGCGCAAAGGTAGAATGTGCTATTATAAATGCAAGCAAGGGTCCTGTCTATATAGGTAAGGGAGCAGAAATAATGGAGAACGCTGTTATTAGAGGTCCTTTTGCTCTGTTGGAGCATGCTGTTGTTAAACTTTCTGCCAAGATTTACGGAGCCACTACCATAGGACCTTAT
>JAUNWC010000211.1 GCA_030540495.1 Bacteroidota bacterium | reverse complement strand
GTGAGAATCACGACCGTGCATCGGGTTAGCACCCGGCGCAAGAGGAATACCGGTTTTTCTGCCGTCCGGAGTGTAGCCTGTTTTCTTACCGTAAACAACGTTTAATATAATTATAAAAATTAACATTATTTCAAAATTAGTAATGGAAAGTAAATTAATCATTGGTTATACAACCGGTGTTTTTGATATGTTTCATATCGGACATTTGAATATTTTGCAAAGAGCAAAAGAACAATGTGATTATCTAATCGTTGGTGTTAGTACAGATGAATTAGTAGAACACGATAAACACAAAACGCCTATTATACCTTTTAAAGATAGGATAGAAATTGTAAAAAGTATAAAATGCGTTGATAAAGTCGTTCCTCAATACAACAAGAACAAATTAGAGGCTTGGCAGAAGTATAAGTTTGACAAGATGTTTGTTGGTGGAGACTGGAAGGGGACTGTGACTTGGTTGCAATTTGAAAAAGAGTTTGCTCCCCTTGGTGTAGAAATAGTATATTTGCCTCATACGGACGGCATAAGTAGTTCTATCTTAAGAGATAGACTATCTGATGGGGGGGGGAGAGAGAAAAAAATATAGAAAGATAGGATATACTCAAGGCGTGTTTGACATGTTCCATATCGGGCATTTAAACATTCTTAGAAGAGCAAAAGAACAATGTGATTATCTAATCGTAGGCGTAAATTCTGATAAATTGGTTATGAGTTATAAAAACAAACTTCCTGTAGTATCAGAAGAGAAACGAGTAGAAATAATAAAAAATATTAATGTTGTTGATAATGTATTTTTGGTTTCAACTTTAGACAAAGTAGAATTACATCATATATTTCATTTCAACACAATTTTTATAGGAAGCGATTGGAAAAATAGCGACAGATGGCAACAGACAAAAAGAGAATTAGAAAAAATGAGCGTTAGTACCGTCTTTTTACCTCATACTGACGGCATATCATCAACAATTTTAAAACGGAAAATAAATGAAAAGAGTAATTAAAGCGATTTTGCGAAGAGTATATTATTGTGTAATATACTTTATTGGATGTTGGTACAGATTATTTAATAAAGTAAAGAAAAATCAAATTCTTTGTTGGTCTTATTATGGTGGAAAGTATGCTTGTAATCCAAAGTATATAACCGAGTACCTTTTAAACAATCATAACGGAGAGTATCAAATTTATTGGGCTTTTACTAATAAGGACAAATTTTCAGTTGTTCCAAAACAGGTAAAAACTTGTTTAATGGATTCTTTGCGATTTATTAAACTTCTCAACACTTCACAGATTGTTATAACCAATGCCCGTACAGGTCAAAAAATACAATCAATGTGGAAGAAACGCAGGAATCAAAGATATATAATGACCTGGCATTCTTCTATGGGAATAAAACGTATTGAAAAAGATGTTGAAAAAGAATTGTCCAAATCCTATTGCGATGGTGCAAAGAAAGATTCTAAATATTGCGATTTGATATTTTCCGGTTGCAAATTTCGTTCGGAAGTAATCAAGCGAGCCTTTTGGTACGATGGAGAAATATTAGAAAAAGGTACTCCACGAAACGATATTCTTTTTGACAAAACGAGAAGTCAAGAACTTAAAGAAAAGATTTTCAAACAGTATTCTATTCCTGCTGATGCTAAAATATTATTATATGCACCAACATTTCGTAAAGACCACAAATTACATTATTACAAAATAGATTGGGACAAGGTTATTCCAAGATTAAACGAGAAATTCAACGGCAATTTTTATATTCTTTTGCGTTTGCATCCTAATATGACGAAAATAACAGGAATGGACGAATTGTTATCTTTTGACAAAGTAATTGACGTAACTTCTTATAATGATATCCAAGAATTACTTTGCGTTTCTGATATTGAAATTACCGATTACTCTTCGTCTATTTATGATATGGCATTGACATACAAACCTTGCTTTATTTATGCTACCGATTATCAAACATACGATAGAGGTACTTATTTGTCGTTAGATTCTTTACCATTTGCGTCTTCAATAAATACAGACGAATTAGTAACTTGCATAGATAATTTTGACTATGATACTTATAAAGCAAACTTATCTTCATTTATCAACGATACATTAGTATCTTTTGAAAACGGAAATGCTTGTAAAGAATTTTATTTGTGGATGCAAAGGCAAGTCTTTTCAGTTTAATTCATTTTTACCAACAAATAAAAATAATCATTTATGTCGATTTGGTTTACAAAAGTAGCGAAAGAGCTCAACAGAAATGGCGAGCCGAAAACTTTTTACGTCCTTAGAAAAAGACAAAATCCTTTAAAACAAAGAAACATTTATGCAAGAAAATAATTTTTCACCGAAAGTGTCGGTGATAGTGCCGGTGTATGGCGTGGAGAAGTTTATAGAGCGTTGTGTAAGAAGTCTTTTTGAGCAGACACTACAAGAGATGGAATATATCTTTGTAGATGATTGCACTAAAGACAAGTCTATCGCTGTGCTTGAAAAAGTCATTGAACAGTATCCGCAAAGAAAACCTTGGGTGAAAATTCTGCACCACGAAGTAAATAAAGGACTGCCAACGGCAAGACATACAGGCTTAATGCAAGCCAGTGGTGAATACATAGCCCATTGTGATAGCGACGATTGGGTAGAAAAAGATATTTACCAAACGCTTTATGACAAAGCCAAACAAGAAGAGGCTGATATAGTTTGGTGCGACTTTCTTTCCGATGACGGCAAAAATTATCAAAAACCTATAGCGAAATTTCCGCCAAACTACCCATTGACCAAAGAGCAACTAATGAAAGACCTTCTCACCCACAGAATAACAGGTAGTGTGTGTGGGTATGTTTCCCATAGAAGCCTTTACGAAAACAAGATACTTTACCCAAAAGCAAACATGGGTGAGGATTGGGCATTGACAGTACAACTAATATACTACTCCAGACGTAAGATTGGCTACATTCCCAAACCAATGTATCATTATTTTATCAACCCCGAGAGCATCTGCAGAGTGCCTACCATAGAAAAGAAACTACAAAATCTCAACGACCTCGTAACCAACACTAATACGATACTCGACTTCCTTAAACTAAACAACGCTGAAAAAGATTATGAACAATACTATGCGATGATGAAATTATATTGCAGATACCAGATAGCCAACGCTGTGAATAACAAACAGTGCTATAAAGCGTGGAAAAATTGCTTCAAAGAGATAGAAGGGAATGTGATGAAGAATAAAGAGGTAACAACTCAATATAAATTGTATTACTTATTGGGATGGACAAGATTGTTCCCTTTATTGTTTTATGTTAAACAACTATTAAAAAGACACGAAAAAGCCCAAATGGCAAGATAAAATCGTATGAATACTAAAAACATAGCATATAAACAAAGAACTTGGTCTATAAGCGCTTCGTCTCTTATAGCAATAGTTTTATTTTTAATTTACCCAATAGCAAGTTTTCATATTATTC
>JAUNWC010000210.1 GCA_030540495.1 Bacteroidota bacterium | reverse complement strand
CCACCCTACCAAAAGGCAACTATATTCTAAAAATAAACACCGCAAACGGCACGACTAACAAAAAATTCATTGTGCAGTAAATATATTTAACAAAAAAATAGGGTGCAATTATTCGTACCCTATTTTTATTATTTTCTATTCAATTTATTTTTCTAAGGATTGAAAATACTCATCAATCAATTTTTGTGCTATAATATAGGCTGAAACCTTGTTGTCCAAAATATCGTCTTTTGCTATATCAAGTTTTTGTTTTGCAACCTCGCTATTATAGAACTTTTCCAAAAGCGTCTGTTGTATAGTCTCAGAAAGTATTCTAAGATTTTGTTCATTGCGGTTCTTGTAGAAAAAACCATTCTTTTTTGTCAATGCTACGTAGTCCAAAATCGTTTGCCAAATAGCATCTATACCCATTTTGGAATAAGCCGAGCAAGTAAATACTTTTGGTTGCCAACCGCTTTCTTGTGGAGGAAAAAGATGTAAGGCATTTCTATAATGGGAGGCTGCAAGTTCTGAGCGTTCTTTTTCTTTGCCTTCGGCTTTATTGATGGCTATTGCATCTGCCATTTCCATTATTCCTCTCTTTATACCCTGCAATTCATCTCCTGCATTTGCCAATTGTAGTAACAAAAAGAAATCTACCATAGAATGAGCCAAAACTTCGCTCTGTCCTACTCCAACCGTTTCTATTATAACAACATCAAAACCTGCTGCCTCACAAAGTATGATAATTTCCCTTGTTTTTCTTGCTACTCCTCCAAGGCTACCAGCAGAAGGAGAAGGACGAATAAAAGCATTTTCATCGCAAGATAACAATTCCATACGAGTTTTATCTCCCAATATACTTCCTCCACTCCTTTCGCTACTTGGGTCTATGGCAAGCACCGCTACCTTATGTCCTTGAGAAGTAAGCATTTTTCCTAAAACCTCTATTACAGAACTTTTACCTACTCCGGGAACTCCCGTAATACCTAACCTTATGCTATTTCCCGCGTGTTTCAAACATTTCTCTATTACTTGTTGAGCCATTTCCTGATGTTTATATAGATGGCTTTCTACCAAAGTTATTGCCCTTGCAAGTAAAGTTCTGTTGCCCGATAAAATACCCTCCACATAATCATCAACAGAGAGTTCTTTGGCTTTCTTTACTATTTTAAGAAAATTTTCATTAACATCTCTTTTGTTTTCTGCTCCTTGTGTAACTTTAAGGGCAGAATTAGGGTTGTTTTTATCTATTACTTGGTCATACATAAGTCAATACGTTTTTTATTTTCTATGAAATAGTCCTGAATTTGCTTGAGCCGTTGGCATAATTACCAAATCATTGATATTTACATGCTCGGGCAAATTGACACAATAGGATATGGTATCAGCAATATCCTCTCCTGTCAAAGGAGTAAAACCTTTGTAAGTTGCATCGTTTTTTTCTTTATCGCCCTTAAATCTGACCATAGAAAATTCCGTTTCCACCGCTCCCGGACAAACGTTGGTTACCTTTATATTATAAGGCAAACAATCTATACGCATACCTTTGCTTATAGCATCCACTGCATGCTTTACCGCACAATAAACACTTCCTCCTGCATATACTTCTTTGCCCGCTATGGAACAAATATTTATTACATGTCCTTTTTTCCTCTCACACATCCAAGGCAAAACCACTTTAGAAACATATAACAAGCCTTTTACATCCGTGTCTATCATTTGTTCCCAATCCGATAGTAAGGCAGATTGTATAGGGTCTTTGCCGGCAGCCAAACCAGCATTATTCACCAATATATCAATGTTTTTCCATTCCGAAGGTAGGGATGTAAGATTTTTTACCACCTCATCATTATTTCTTACGTCAAAATTAAGAGATATAACCTCAATATTATATTTGTCTTCCAACTCCTTAGCCAAAGCAAGAAGTCTTTCGTTTCTTCTGCCGGTTATAATAAGGCTAATATTCTGTTGTGCAAACTTTTTGGCAGTTGCCATACCTATGCCCGAAGTTGCTCCTGTAATAAGTGCTATTCTTTTCATTGCTTTGTTTTTCTATAAGTTAAGTAAATCTTTTTCTAATAAATCAAATATTTGTTGCAAACTTTCTATTGAAACATTTTTTGCAAGTATTTTGTTTTTGTTGTCCAAAATAAAAATAACAGGAGTTTTTTCTATGTCAAAATATTCTCTCCAATCATAGTTGGCAAACAATCCATTAGTATTTACCCAATTGATACCATATTTTTGACAAAACTCTTTCATTTGAGCCAAATCTCCCTCAGTATGCACTCCAAATATACCTATATCATATTTTTCCTTGTTGTTGTTATAGAACTGAGCAAGTTGAGGTATTTCTTTGGTACAATGACCACATTCTATAGACCAAAATATCAATACTCTATACCTATTGTTTAATTCCCCAAGGCTATGCCACTTAGAATTTTCGTCCTCTATAGGACAAGCCAAATCAGGTATGGTTTCGCCCACAAGAATTTTTTCCCAACGTTCTGCCCTTTGTATATTCATCTCAACATCAGAGGTATGCATCCAAGTTACTTTTCCCTCCTTAAAATACTTATTTACCATACCCACATAAACTTTGTCGTGTCCCATAACATTGTCGGTCAAATAGCGTTTGGTTACATCGTTTATAAAATACTTATACATTTCGCCTCCCTCTTTGGTCAGAGAGATAAGACTATCTGCATAATAGAGCAAAGAATCTGCCCTTTCGTACTTCATTACTTTTTCCCAATAATTGGTATATGGTTGCAAAAAAATCTCCTTAGGAGTTCTTATCAAAGCATCGCAAGACAAATCTATGTTGTCAAAATAATGTTTTTTATAATAAGTGTAATCTCTAATTCTCATTGCCATAGAATCTATTGCTCCATCCGATGTAAGAATGGTTTCCACTTGGGGTACATTTATTGGTCGTGAGCAGTTTAATATTTTGGAAAGCAGATGCTCGGGGTTATCTCTTATAAAATCTTCCTTCAACTTATCATTTTTCTCACTTAATATTTTTAGTTCCTTATCATAGGTTTCTTTATCATTTGTTTTTGTAGATAAGGCTCTAAACTCCTTGCTCAATAGATTAGATTTCTTTATATAGTCAAAATATAATTGTTCATCCTTTGAGCCTTTAACCATCATATTTTCTGCCCAATCTTCGTTGGTGGTATAGAAATTCATTTTATTTTCTTTGCCAACAATAAACTCTATATATTTTCCTTTGTTATCTGAGAAAAAATACATACCTTCAGGCATAGGTTTATCTTTCTTTTTGAAACGAAATTTGCCTTTCTTTGCTACACAGGTATCAAATGCGTAAGTTCCTCCCAAATAAAAATAACCTATATACATGGTATCTGTTTGACAATTTTTGATTTCCAAACTGATATCATATTGCGCCCTTATGCCAAAGGAGGCAAAAAACAAAACAAATAATATTACAAGAGTTCTTTTCATTTTAATCAATTGTTTA
>JAUNWC010000209.1 GCA_030540495.1 Bacteroidota bacterium | reverse complement strand
TTTCCACTGGAACTATTTTCTGTGGTACCATAATGGCAGATTATTCCAAATGTGGTATAAATACAATGTTTAATACTGGCACTGTGGTAGGAGTAAATTGCAATATCTTTGGCTCTGGTTATCAAAGAAATTTCATACACTCTTTCTCTTGGGGAGGCAATACCGGAGGAGTTAGAGTTTATGATATAGAAAAAGCCATAGAGGTAGCCGAAATAGTTCAAAAAAGACGCAATATAGATATGTCTGACGAGGATAAGGCAATACTTCGCCATATTTATAGAGAATCTACAAGAAATAAAAGATTAGGATAAAAATTCTTTGTGCGTTGTTTGATATTTTGGACTTTTTGTCCAAAATATCAAACAACGTGTGTTGTATCAAGGATATATATGTCAGAAAAAAGAAAAAAAGTAACAAGTATATTAAAGTTGATGAATAACGAAAACGCCGAAATAATTCCTATTGTTTCTGGCGATATTTCGGAATATGTAAAAGAAAATTCGGAGATGTCGGTGCCTGAGCAGGTGGCTGTATTGCCTTTGAGAGGCAATGTTTTTTTTCCTAATGTTCTTATGCCAATATCGGCAGGTAGGACAAAGAGCATACAACTGATAAAAGATGCTTATAAGAGCAAAGAAATAATAGCGGTTATTTCTCAAAAGGATGATAGCGATGAACCACAGCAGGAAAATATGTTTTCTGTTGGTACTTTTGCAAGGGTATTGGAAATGATAACCATGCCAGATGATAGTATAATGGTTGTTTTGCAGGGTTTGGACAGACTGACTCTAAAAGAATTTACCTCCTCAAAGCCTTATTGGAAGGGTAGGTGTGAGCAATATACCGATGGTTGTAAAAACGTGCCAGAGGATGCCAAAATAATAACTTCTACGTTAAAGGATATGTACCTTAACTTGCTGAAACTTACTCCTAATCTACCTCCTAATGCATTGATGGGACCAAAGAATATAAAGGACTCTTATTACCTGCTAAATTTTGTTGCCTCACAGTTAAACATTAGCGTAAAGGATAAGCAAGAATTATTGGAACTTAATGATTTTTCTTTGCGTATGGAAAAGGTTATAGCCTATCTTGGACAAGAAATTAAAGAGGCAGAACTTAAACTCCAAATTCAGAAAAAAGCCTCCTCTGAAATGGACAAACAGCAAAGAGAATACTATCTTAACCAACAACTAAAAACCATACAAGAAGAGTTGGGAGGCTCGCCTACGGAGCAAACTATCAATGAATTAAAAGAAAGGGCAAAAACAAAAATTTGGTCAAAACAGGTGCAAGAAACATTTGAAAAAGAATTGAAAAAACTTTCCACCATGCACCCTTCTTCGCCAGATTATTCCAATGAATTAAATTATCTTGGATTTATCTTGGATTTGCCTTGGAACAATATAAAAGAAGACGACTACAACATAGAGCAAGCAAGAAAGTCCTTAGACAAAGACCATTATGGTTTGGAAAAGGTAAAAGAAAGAATAATAGAATATCTTGCTGTTTTGAAACTTAACAAAAATATTTCTTCTCCTATTCTTTGTTTGGTAGGACCTCCTGGAGTTGGCAAAACTTCTTTGGGAAGAAGTATTGCCAATGCTATGAATAGGGAATATATCAGAATAGCACTTGGAGGAGTAAATGACGAGAGTGAGATAAGGGGACATAGAAGAACTTATATAGGAGCCATGCCGGGAAGAATTCTAAAATCTCTTTCAAAGGTAAAACACTCCAACCCTGTTTTTGTGCTTGACGAAATAGACAAAATAACTGGTATGAGTATTAACGGAGACCCTGCTGCTGCTATGCTTGAAGTCCTTGACCCAGAACAAAATACGGCTTTTCATGACAATTATTTGGATATAGATTACGACTTATCTAAGATAATGTTTATAGCCACAGCAAACTCTCTTGCCAATGTGCATCCTGCTCTTATAGATAGAATGGAAATAATAGATATTTCGGGCTATATAGAGGAAGAAAAAATACAAATAGCAAAACGTCATCTTATTCCAAACAACCTAAAAGCAAACGGATTGCAAAAAAGCCAAATATCTATTTCTGATAAGTTGGTGTCTTATTTAATCAATAATTATACAAGAGAATCAGGTGTTAGACGTTTGGATAAGGTTTTGTCTAAAATAGCAAGACACAGAGTAGTGGAAATAGCCGAAGAAAAAGAATATATCAAAGCAATACAACAAAAAGATTTGCAAATAATACTTGGTTTGCCTACTGCCTACCATGAGTTAAGAATGGAAGAGGATGCTATCGGAGTTGTTACGGGCTTGGCTTGGACTGAGGTTGGAGGTGAAATTCTCTTTGTGGAGGCATCGGTTTCAAGAGGTAAAGGTAATATAAACCTAACGGGAAATCTTGGCAATGTTATGAAAGAGTCAGCCTCTTTGGCTTTTGAATATTTGAAAAGTAATGCAGAGATTTGGAACTTGGAGGAAACTATTTTTGACAACAAAGACCTAAACGTTCATTGCCCCGAAGGAGCAACTCCAAAGGATGGTCCATCGGCAGGTATTACTATGTTTATAGCCATGTTGTCGGCTTTTTCGGGAAGAAAGGTTAGGCATAATTTTGCTATGACGGGTGAAATTACTTTGAGAGGAAGTGTCTTGCCTGTTGGTGGTATAAAAGAGAAAATTCTTGCTGCCAAAAGAGCCAAAATAACAGATATTATTCTTTCGGAAAAGAATCGTAGGGATATAGAGGATATAAATTCCATATACCTTGAGGGTTTGACTTTCCACTATGTTAGAGAAATAGCAGAAATTCCTAAGATAGTATTATTATAAATGGTTTTATAAGTTAAGAAAAGAAAGCAAAAAACAATGTTTAACATTCAGACCATATCGGTAAGTATAATTTTGGTTGCCTTGATTATTTTCCTTGTTTTTTATTTGACCAAAAACATAAAAAACAAGGAAAAGAAAAACAAGGACTATATACATCTTTCCAAAAAAGGCAGTATTGTTTTTTATGTTTTTTTGCTGGCGTTACTTGTTTTTTTTGTTTTTATGTATATAAAGTGGAGAATGTATCTAAATGCTTGATATTAACACAATAAGACAAGATTTTCCTATTCTTAAAGAAAAGATAAGAGGAAAACACAATTTGATTTATTTGGACAATGCTGCCACTACACAAAAACCGCAATGCGTTATAGAGGCTTTGACAAATTACTATGCTCATATAAATGCTAATGTTCATAGAGGAGTGCATTGGTTGAGTGAAAGGGCAACGGAGGAATTTGAACTTGCAAGACAAAGAGTAAAAACCTTTATAAATGCACCAAATACTCAGAATATAGTATTTACACGAGGTACAACAGAGAGTCTTAACCTTTTAGCAAGTAGTCTTTGTTATTCTTTTCCTCTAAATGATAAACCTTTGACACAAGAGGACGAGGTGCTTATTACTGAAATGGAGCATCATTCCAATATAGTCCCATGGCATATAGCAAGAGATAAGTATAATT